>NZ_JBFTQI010000663.1:0-4187 GCF_056398925.1 Pedobacter sp. 01T416_2 | reverse complement strand
GCAGGCAATTGACCAATCAACACAAGCCACAATTAATCAGTGGTTAAGTGGAAATTATGATGAAAATACCAAGGCAGAAATTCAGGCCCTTGTGGATAAAGATGCAACTACCGAATTAACAGATGCATTTTATAGAAGTTTAGAATTTGGAACTGGTGGCCTACGTGGCATTATGGGTGCGGGTTCTAACCGGATCAACAAATACACTATTGGAACGGCTACACAAGGATTGGCCAATTATTTAAACAACAAGTACCCTCACGAAAAAATCAAGGTGGCCATTGCCCACGACAGTCGCAATAACTCCGATTATTTTGCTAAAATTACAGCAGATGTTTTCTCTGCAAACGGCATCCATGTTTATTTCTTCTCTGCATTAAGACCAACTCCAGAACTTTCTTTCGCTGTGCGCCATTTTGGTTGCAAAAGCGGTGTAATGCTAACAGCCTCGCATAATCCTAAAGAATATAATGGGTATAAGGCCTATGGTGCAGATGGTGGTCAATTTACTTCTCCTGATGATAAATTGGTGATCGATGAAGTAAATAAGATTAAAAGTATCGACGAAGTTAAATTCGACCGTGTTGAGGCGAATATCGAACTCATTGGAGAAGATGTAGACAAACTGTATTTAGACGGAATCACTGCACTTTCTATTTCTCCGGAAGCGATAAAAAGACAGCACGATTTAAAAATTGTATACTCTCCTATCCACGGAACTGGGATTACCCTGGTACCAAAAGCTTTGGCTCAGTTTGGTTTTACAAATGTAACCCTGGTTGAAGAACAAAGCACGCCAGATGGAAATTTCCCTACCGTAGTATATCCAAATCCGGAGGAAAAAGATGCATTGACTTTAGCAATGAACAAAGCAAAGGAAATTGATGCTGATTTAGTTTTGGCTACAGATCCTGATGCTGACCGTGTAGGTATTGCGGTAAAAGATAATGATGGCGAATGGGTATTGCTCAACGGTAACCAAACGGGCAGTTTATTAATCAATTACCTGTTATCAGCTTGGCAAGACAGCGGCAAATTAGATGGCAATCAGTTTATTGTGAAAACCATTGTAACCTCYAACCTGATCGAAGAAATTGCCAAAAAGAAAAATGTAACCTACTACAATACCTTAACTGGGTTTAAATATATCGGTCAGTTAATGACGGAACTAGAAGGTAAAAAATACTTTATTGGTGGTGGTGAAGAAAGTTACGGTTACTTAATCGGCGATTTAGTACGTGATAAAGATGCTGTGGTTTCTGCGGCTTTTATCTCTGAAATGACTGCTTATTATAAAGATAAGGGTGCAAGTTTATACAATGCATTATTAGATATGTATGTTGAATATGGTCTTTACAAAGAAGATCTGGTTTCGCTAACCAAAAAAGGCAAATCAGGTGCTGAAGAAATTAAAGCCATGATGGTTAAATTTAGGGAAAACCCTCCCGCAACATTGGGCGGTTCGAAAGTTTCAGTGCTAAAGGATTACGAATTAAGTCAGGAAACTGATTTGGCAACAGGAAAAGTAACTAAGCTGGATTATCCTATTTCAGATGTTTTACAGTTTATTACCGAAGATGGAAGTATTGTTTCAGCCCGCCCGAGTGGAACAGAACCGAAAATTAAATTCTATTGCAGCGTTAATGCTCCTTTAGCAGATAGAAAAGATTTTGACAAGGTTAACGCACAACTTGGCGATAAAATCAAAGCAGTAATGGCTGATTTGCAGGCATAGTTTTCTTAGTGTCGTCATCTCGACTGAAGCGCAGCGGAATGACGACATTATTTTCTTCAATTTATTTGTGTTCTCAAGTTTCCGTGGCAAATAATAAAGTCTTAGCGAGACGCTAAGACCAGACAAGAGTCAAAAGCTTTGAGTATGTAAAAAATGTCTTCTATTATTAATTCTTTTGAACCGACATCAAATCAATAAGGGATTTAGCTTTCGTGAAAGTATTATCAGTGTGTTCGCTACCCTTTAAAATTTCTTGTATATTAAATAAAATGGTTTGTTCAACAAAAGATTGAACAGAATTGATAATATTAAATTTCAAGCCACTAATGTATTTAAATTCCTCTGACTTTAGATGATCTTTAAGAAGGTTCAACAATGCCTTATCGTTCATAAAATGCTCAACACTTTTTGAGGTAGTTCCGATTTTGTATAAATACTGAATACGACCAACAAATGTAACAAGAAATAAGGTCTTGATCCATATTGATTCATTTAGGTAAGGTCTAACACTTTCAATATCATTTTGATATTTGCTTAATATACTCAATCTGCTTAAATCTATTGATTGAAGTTGAATCTCTACTGTGTTAGTTCCATTCCACTTTGGATTGTAAAGATCACCAAATTCTTCCTTTAAAATAAAACTATCCAATGATCGAACCATGGAGATAGACTCTCTTATAAGCAAATAATTTTCCCAGAATTTTTTTATAGCTTTTATCCTTTCAGCTTGATATGCTTGATAGCTTGAACTGCTCGAAGAAAGAATATTGTTTAGAATAGTCTGGTTCGAAGTTAAATCATCTTTAAATTTCTCTATTCTTTCGTCGTAGTCATGTTTTAGGCTTAATTTCACTTTTTCGGTAATACTATCCCGGAGCAATTTAACTAAGAAAATAACCACGGGAATGAGAAGTAAAGTGGCACCAGAATAATAGTAAATTGGGAGCATACAGAGCGTTTAGTGATGTACGAATATAGTAAGATATGATTGTAAATCAAATTTACCATTAGACTTCTACATGTGAGGTATTTTTGCTTACAATGCAGATTCCTGGTTACATTGATGATATTAGAGCTTGAGAGCTACAATGTGGTAAGATCTGCAATGCCGTCCTCGGCGCGATGTAGAAGTAACCATTTAAGTTTGACTTTAATATTTAAAATCTTGCTCTTTCTTATTTTTTCTTTGCTGCAACCAATTTCTTTAATACTTTTGCAGCGCAATACCCATGTTCAAAAAAATCTTAATATATCTTATCATTACGTGTACCGTTTCTAACGGCGCCATGCAATTGGTAATCTATTCTGGTTATAAAATGAACAAAGAATACATCACAAGTGTATTTTGTATCAATAAAGAACATCCAGAATTACACTGTGATGGACAATGTTTCCTAGCTAAAAAACTAAAAGAGCTTGAGGGTAAAAACAAACAGGCTCAGGAAAACCTGAAAAGGGTTGCAGAGGCTGAATTGTCCTGATAATTGGGGATCAGTCTATTATTGTCAATAAGATGCTGAAATAAATTCAGCATGACGGCCGTATTAAAATTTCTTAAAATACTTTTTACTTATCCAATTTTCTTAAAATGAAATTATCACAATACTTTTTGGCATTGTTATGCCCTATTATATTATTATCTTCTTGCAAAAAAAATACCGATGAAGTTGCTGCAGATACCAAATCTACTTTCTCTATTGAATTCGAAAATCAGGTAAACGGAAGTCCGTTGGTTTTAAACACTACAACTTACAAAAATGCCAAAGGCGAAGATTTTAAGATCAATGTATTTAAATACTACGTAAGCAATATCAAATTAAGCAAAGTCGATGGTACAACTTATCTCATTCCGGAAAGTTATTTCTTAATCGATGCTTCGAAGACAGAATCGACAAACATTACGCTAAAAGATGTACCAACGGGTGATTATACCAAAATAGAATACACCATTGGCGTAGATTATGCCCGTAATTTTGCTGGAGCACAAACTGGTGCCCTAGATCCGACCAACGGCATGTTCTGGACCTGGAACAGTGGTTACATATTCGTTAAACTAGAGGGAACTTCACCACAATCAACAGCAACTGGAAATACAATTACCTTCCACATTGGTGGCGTTATTGACCCAAACAATACCATTAGAACTTTTACTACGGAGATTAATGCGGCAAACCCGCTTCGCGTGAGAACAGATGGTAAACCGAATATGCACTTTAAGGTAAATGCAGCTGCATTATTTACAGGTAAAACCGACGTGAGTTTCGCTACTTTGAATATGACCATGGGTGGGGCAAATTCTGTAATTGTAGCCAACAACTATGCAAATGGCTTATTTCGTTTAGATCACATTCACAACTAAATGTTAAGGAAAACAACCGTCTTCGCAATGCTTTTTTTAAGCATTGCGTTGATGTATGCCTGTAGCAAGAATGAAGATGAAGTAACGCCT
>NZ_JBFTQI010000662.1:0-3348 GCF_056398925.1 Pedobacter sp. 01T416_2 | reverse complement strand
TCCAGGTACCTGCCATCCTGATGGAGAAGATCCTTTACGGGGTTGATGATCAGTGTGAGGGGAGTTCTGAATTCATGCGAAATGTTTGTAAAGAATGTCGATCTCTTTTCATTGAGCTCCTTTTCCTTTTCACTTTCGAGATGGGCAATCTTTATCTCATATCTCAGTTTTTCCTGTTTTCTCCGGTAAGAAATATAAATCCCGGCCCCTAGAAGAATCAGCATAGTATAAATCACATAAGCCCACCATGTCAGATACCATGGAGATCTGATCCTTATAATCAAAGTTGTTGCTTCGTTGTTCCAGGCCCTGTCACTGTTGGTCGCCTTTACTTCAAAACGATAGACTCCGGGGTTCAGATTTGTATAAGTAGCATTACGCTGATTGCCTACCTCATTCCATTTTTTATCGAAGCCCACTAACCGGTAAGCATATTCTATTTTCATCGGATCGGCATAATTTAGTGCAACAAATTCCAACGAAAAAACACTTTGATCATACTCAAGGACAATTTCTTTTGCAGTATTGATGTTTTCCTTTAAGGGACCTGTTTGCTTTGGCAGCACGGATTTGCTAAATACCATAAAATCGGTAATATAAACTTTGGGACTGCCCTCATTTAAGGTAACCTGTTTAGGGTGAAAAGCAATATAACCTTTGCTTCCGGCAACAAAAATAGAATCGCCGTTACGCCCAAGAATAGCATTTACCGAAAACCCGTCAGCCTCATCAAAATTCCTAACCTTACTGGTCGCTGGAACCAAGCTGGATATACCGTTCTCGGTTATCAGCCAAATGGTTCCCTGGCTATCTTCAATGATATCTTTGAAGATATTACTGGAAAAGCCTTCCCTTTTCGAATAGCCCTGAAACTGCTTTGTGCGTGGATTGTACATATTTAATCCATCAGGAGTACAGATCCAAATATTCTTTTTAGTGTCAAGGAAAATTTTATTTATAACATTGCTGCTTAATCCATTATCAGTCGTGACCTGCGTGAAGCTACCAGTTTTTCTATCGAATATATTTACCCCTCCACCATAAGTCCCTACCCAAATCCTACCATCAGAAGCTTTGCAGAGCACATAAGCGTGATTATTATTTATTGAAAGCGCATTTTGAGGCTGGTTATAGAAATGCTGGTATTTGTTTTTATTCCGGTCAAAAATCTTTATTCCTGCATCAGTCGCCAGAACATATACGCCTTTATCAAGCTCTAAAATACTCCTGAAAACATCTTCGTTAAATAGATTACCGATTGAAGAGTGATGATAGTGGTGGGTGAAGACAGCTTTACGCTCATCGTAGCTATCAAAACCGTTCTCTGTTAATATCCAGAGAATCCCATTGGTGTCGAAATAAAGGTCACTTATGTTATTACTTGTAAGACTGTTAGCTGCTTGGCTCTTTGTAAACAGCTGTGTTTTTCCAGATTTTCTTTCAACTTTAAAAAGGCCATTATCAGTGCCGAACCAAATTGATGAATCTCCTACAAGCATACTGCTGATACCCCTGTTTCCAAACGGCAGTGGCTTAATTTTTAAATTATAACGCTGATGATCTATTTTGTACAGTCCGTTTACTGCATTTATCCACACGATACCGTTCACGTCTTTATACGACTCACCGTTGGCATAGTTTTTTATGCTACCGATCTTTTCCCACTTTTTTGACAGTATACCATAGCGATAAAAACCGTTGCTACCCCCAATGAGCAGCGATCTGTCATCCAAGGGCATAATACTGAAGACGGAATATGTTTCATTTTCCGGATGCTGAATCTTAGAGAATTTACTGCTTTTTACGTCGAAACTAAAAAGACCGTTCCAATAGGTTCCAACCCATATACTTCCATTTGAAGCGTAACTGAGGGACCAAATGTCATTTGGATTTTTCTCTCCATTGACGTGATATTGACGGAAGCTGGTAAAGAGCCTGCTTTTTTTATCAAATTTGTTAAGCCCCCCGCTCCAATTCCCCAGCCATAAATTGTTGCCGTCATCCTGGATGATCGCGTTAACAGATTTGCCTACCATACTGCCTGGTCTTGTGGGATGTGGCTTATAAATGCGAAATTGTTGCCGATCGGGTATATACTGATTAAATCCATCATCGGTACCAATCCAAACGGTTTCTTCCCTATCACACAAAATAGACCATACCTTATTATTGCTTAAAGAGCCTGGCTTTTTTTCGTTGTGGAAAAATCTTTTGAAAGTTTCAGAAAGCGGATCGAACAGATTGAGCCCGTCCATTGTTGCCACCCATATCCGGCCCTGACGGTCCAAACAGAGTGCGTTGATATAATTGTTTGTAATGGAGGTGCTATCACCTATTTTCTTTGAAAACACCTTAAAATTAAAGCCATCGAAACGGCACAGACCATTTTCGGTTCCAACCCATATAAACCCCTTTTTATCCTGGAGTGTAGCAGTAGTGCTCTTTGAGGGAAGCCCATCGGCTATCGTATAGTTTTTGGTAGTTAACCATCGTTTGCTGACGGATTCGTCATTTATAGACTGGGCAAAAGCAGCATGAAAGCTAATTATGATCAGACAAAATGAAAAAAACATTCTGATGGCAATCATCATAATATACTTGGTTTGGTGGGTAAACTTAGTACATTAAAGGCGGATATCATACAGGGCGATAAAAATTCACGTGTCTAAGATTATCTAAACGGGCTCATTTTTGTAATCAGACCAAGATGTCTTTTGATCCCATTTAAGATTTCTCATTTCAAAAGCTACACCAGCATAAGGTGCAGTACACCATCAAGAAGGTCTTTTTCTAGCGGTTAGCGGGAAGAGTCATAGCGCTGCTTTCATTAATGGCTGGTCGTTTACTTAATTTGTTTTGCGCAATCCAATTCGAATATTTTTTCCATAAGTACCCACTTCACTCCTTCGTCGGCAAAGGGCAAAGGTTGCTGAAACTTCCACATGAGTTTTTCCCATTGCTGGACCTTTTCATTTTTCTCATCCATCTGCGCCTTATGTGAGAAACTGAACTTTTCGGTGGTTTCCATCGACATAAATAGCCGATTTGAAACCCTATAGATTTCCATTTTTAAAATTCCGGAATCAATAATGCTAGCCGTTATTTCCGGCCAGCCATGTTTATGGTAGTCTTCGTATTCGGCAATGAGCGCAGCGTCATCAATCAGATCAAGCGCAAGGGCGTATTTTTTCATATTTAAAGGTGTATTTGAAAGTAATTTGGCTTGCAATTGAGACGCTGATGGGCAGAATAGATTTTTCTAAACCTTGGCATTTATTGTAAGTATTCAAGCCAACAATGGGGTAAAGTAAGCTGACCGATGTAAATCTCCGGTTATGTAAACACTAC
>NZ_JBFTQI010000661.1:0-3362 GCF_056398925.1 Pedobacter sp. 01T416_2 | reverse complement strand
GCAAATAACTTTGGAAATTGCTGTACCCATTTTTTTCAGGATGTTCAAGGTCTAGCATCTCTCCATTTCCCATATTGAATATTTGCCAGTCGTAAATTTTAGCAACTCTTACTAACTCAAAAAGTGCGGCCCCTCCATAAAGATTAAATACTTTATTGCTTACAGGCTCGGTATCAACAATATAATCTACAACGTATCCTTCGCCTTTTATTTCTCTCCAATTTTCGCTAGTAGTAATGTTGGTAAAGTGCTTTTCTAAAATAATGTTGAAATCTATTGCTACAAGTAATTCTTCGTCTACTTCTTCAATAGCACTTATTTTTTGCCTGGAGCTAAATATTACAATGTCCCAACTCATAGTGTTAGTTTAGGTTTGGTTTCTATCATCGCGCTTATTTTTCCTTGCAGATTTTTAAGTATTTGGTGTACTCATTCATAAACCGGTCGCGTTGTTTTTTATAGTCGCCAACACTCTCAAAATTTCTGTATTCCGGTTTCATATTGTTAAAGTAGAAGTAAACCGTTACACCGTTTCCTGGAAACATAATAAATGTTCCTAAGGTGCTGCCTGTTTCTATTGTTGCTCTGCTGAGTCCGTAAACTTTAAAGCCATTAAACTCAAGTTCGATCAAATCTTTAGTTTCCATACCCGTTGTATGTGAGTTTAAAAATTTCAGATTATCAATAAGGTTCTTTTTGTCCTGGTTATATGCTTTTTGTTCGGAAAGTTCAACTTTCAAGTTTACGAATGGAGCTTTCTTGTTGTTATTGTACAATATTCTATAACCATCTGTTCTGGTTACTTGAACTTGTCCAGCAGCCGTTGGTAGAATCCTTACCTTTTCTGAACTTTCTGGCAATCTGTCTGCACTGGCAGCAGTAAGGTTCGTTGCCGTTTTAAATGAAATATAACATGGTGTAATTTCATTTGTACTTGTAAAGCTTATTAAAAATGTTGCCAACAGAATGGCAGGAAACAAAGGCAATTTTGATTTCATGTTTTTAAGATCTCGTATAATTTAGTGGCAACAAGATAAAGAATTTTTAAACTTTGGTGCAACTAAATCAAGAAGTGCTAGCGCTACTGGCTTCGGTCTTGTATAAAGGACATTGTGAACTTATGCTTTCCGAAATTTAGATAGATTCATTTGAGACTTTTAAAGCACAAGTCTGGCCTTTACTTGGGTCGGAGCGCTAAGACTTGAGCTAGAATGGGGATATCTCTGTGATTTGTGGGGCACTTATCTATTAATATCTTATTCAGTAGTTTTAATCGTTCCAAATTAAAAGTCCGCCAATGTTTTCAATGTTTAGTTTTTCGATATCATTTATTTTATCAAGACGTTTTTCAAAATATTGAAGTGCTGTTTTAGCTTTTTCAACTGCTTTTTTGAGTTCATGTCGATCAATTGACAGCGTAATTTCTTGTGGTGTAGGTTGGAAGGGTTCATCAAATTCGTCAACCGAAAAATCAAATACGATATTGTCGCCATCAAATTTGATCTGTGGGGCAGGGTGTCCTTCGTAATAAGTATTTTGTAGCATTGAAAGTCTGTCCCAATACATGATATCACTCAGGCCTCCGCAACATTGAGGAAAATATTTGTCTTGCCCATCAATATTCAAAACATAACCGCCAAAAAATGTTGCAGCCTGTTGTCGTTCATATTTTCCATCTCTCATTTCTTGCGTATGGTCAATGACGAGTTTGGTTAAGTTGTTATCAGTAATTTCTGAGAGTTTATAGAATGGAAAACCTTTTAAATAAGGCGTCAGTTTATCATTAAAACCCGCTTTTCGAAAGCATTCTTGATGATAAGCGTTCCAAATTTCAGGATGCTCCCAATAAGGAAATTTGTCTGGTGCAGCTAGCCCCTGATTGTTATATCCGATTTCAATTACTGGTATCAAATCTATGAGCATGCTTGTTAATTTAGTTGCCACAAGTTAGGGGTTTAAGTTTACAGTTTTAAATTGACAGTTTACTGTTAACTTATCACCAGCTAGTGTTCATCAATCGGAACGGTAAAGGCATATGAATATAACAATCGCTATTCAACCTTGCCAAAAGCTACAAGCCCTCCTCAATAAACCTGACAGTAGCAGAAATCCTTTTTGTTGCTTCTTCGACAAGCTCAGGATAACAGCAACAAAAAGATTGTAGCGAATGGCGGGGCTGCGTTGCCCGAAAAGTACAGGACCACTCGTTTCCAAATCCTTTACCACTTCCAATTGGCTTTCTGTTAAACAACTAAGCACTTAACCATATAAGAAATATAAGGCCGTATAAGTTATAACACCCTAATAACGATCTTGTAAGCGGTAAAAATGGAAGATACTCCGGTAACCATCTTATATCAAATGCAAAAGGTCATAAAAACGCCTCGTTATTGTCACGATTGCCCCTCATGCGCGTTGCTCTTCTGTTGTAACTTTATCATCATCAAATCAATAGAAAATTAGATGAGAAAGATCAAAATAATGGAACATATCTCGCTTGATGGCGTGATGCAGCACGAAAACAGCGAGGATTTCGCACATGGCGGATGGACAACACCTTACCGGAGCCTGGAAGGTTTAGCAGCAGTATTGGAGGCGCAGGGTACTCACATCGATCTGTTGTTAGGCCGCAAAACCTACGATAGCTGGACCCAGTACTGGCCAAAGGCTGGAGATAATCCGATGGCGAACAGTTTAAATAACGGCAAAAAATACGTGGCCACTCATAGGCCCGACAGCCTCGAATGGGGACCTGTTGAAGATTTAGGCACTGACATCGTAAAGCGTATTCGCGACCTCAAATCAGCAGAAGGCCCTGACCTGATCGTGTATGGAAGTTCGACTGTGGTTGCTGTGTTATTGGAACATGGACTGGTTGACGAGGTTGTGCTGATGGTATACCCGGTATTGCTGGGCACGGGCAAACGTTTCTTTTCTGAAACCGCCAATGCGCGGGAACTGGCTTTTGTGAGCACGAAAACTACGCCTACAGGAGTGCAACTGAATACTTATCAATATGTTGGAGAACTGGGAAGTTAATTAGTTTGGAGTTGAGCGTTTGGAGTTTGGAGGCCGGAACGTCATTGCGAACCGAAGGCTAGGGGTTGTGAGGTGGCGTGAAGCAATCTATTTTATGGATTAGTCCGAAGTTTGGATTTCTAAAAGAGAACGAGAAGGGGATTAGTTTGGAGTTGAAAGGTTTTTTGGAGCGCATGGGCTGTAATCCTTGGGCTGGCTTCGGTCCTGCTGTCCGTTTCCCCCGATGAAACCTGTGAAACAAGCAATCACACAATAAAAAAAGTAAAAACTAGTGCTTAAATCGGGATCCACTTCCATCAGGGCTATTTAACATTGGGCTGTAC
>NZ_JBFTQI010000660.1:0-3374 GCF_056398925.1 Pedobacter sp. 01T416_2 | reverse complement strand
TGGTAAGATCTGTCTGGCTGAGGCATCAGCATGGATATATTTCGGCCGATTACTTCTTCAGGATCATAATCGAAAAGACGGCATGCAGATGGATTAATCGACTCTACCACACCGCTGTCATCAATAGTGATCAGTCCGTCTATTGCATGGTCAATAATTGCCTTTAGCAATACGGCATTTTCCATAATTTATTGATTAACAGCTAAATGTTTTGGCTGCATTAATAGAACCATCGCCAGCGGGGATTGTTTGGATTTTATTCTTTTAAAGAATATCAGCACGCTTAAGATAGTCATTCAAAAATGGAAGAATGCTTAACCGCTCGTGATGAGCATCATCAATTCAGGTAGGGAATATCATTTCTAACTACAATTGGGGCGGTACTTTTGCTATATGTAGCGTCATCTGTCAATTCTGGCATTGACTGTTATAAAAAGAAGATGAACAATAACTTAGCTGCCAATAATACACCTGTTCCAGTTTTAAGCGTTGATGAGCTACTTAATGCTTTTGAAACAGATGGGCAGCAGGGTATCAGTATTAATGAGGCTTCGTTACGTTCAGTCCAATTTGGGCTCAACATTAACGTCAGCCAAAAGGTCAAAAGTATCTGGCAGATGTTTTTTGAGCAATTCAAAAGTCCTATCGTTTACCTGCTGTTTGTTGCTGCATTTGCATCGCTATATTTTAAAAACTCGTTGGAAGCCATCGCCATATTTATCGTTATTTTGGTTAACGCCCTGATAGGTTTTTTTATGGAACTACAGGCAAGGAGTTCCATGCGGGCGCTGAAAGAAATGGACCTAAGTGTCTCTAAAGTCGTTAGGGGCGGAAAAACCATGGATGTGCTTTCCGAACAGTTGACCCCTGGAGATTTGCTGCTGCTTGATTCCGGAGACATGGTGTCTGGAGATGGCCGGGTTATCGAATCAAACGGACTTCAGGTAGATGAGTCTGCATTGACTGGGGAATCATTTCCCATCCTTAAAACAAGCGATAGCCAGGGGGCAGATACTGATGCGTCTGCATCAATAAACATGGTATACAAAGGTACGGCGGTGATGAATGGAAATGGCAAAGCCATTATTACAGGCATTGCAGCAAACACCGAACTGGGTAAGATCAGCGAGATGGTTGGTCGTTCAGCTGCCACCAAATCACCTTTGGATATCAAAATCGGAAATCTGACCAAAAAGTTAATTTACATCACCCTTTTCATGACGGCTTTCTTTGCACTCACCGCTTTTATTGAAGGGAAACCCTGGCTCGAGATTCTGGAAACGTCAATAGCACTTGCTGTGGCTGCCTTTCCTGAAGGCCTTCCTATTGTGGCAACGGTTGCGCTCGCTTTTGGCATGCTGCGCATGGCAAAAAGAGATGCAATCGTCAAAAGACTTTCCTCGGTCGAAACGCTCGGGGGAGTGAATGTCATCCTTACAGATAAAACCGGAACCCTAACAGAAAATAAGATTTTTGTAAAAGTCCTGTCTTTTCCTGACGAAGAAGTACATGTTTCTATGGAAAAGGGACATCTGGTGTATGATGATAAGGGTATAAACAGAAGCCAGGAAAATTTTGAGCTATTGGTTAAAATCGGCACGCTTTGTAACAACGCCCCTGTTGATCAAACTGAGACGTCTAAGGTATCTGGTGATCCTATTGAAATTGCCTTATTGCTATTGAACAAAGCCGCCGCGTTTTCCAGGGAGGGCTCTGCAGCACATTACCAGAGAAAATCGGAGATTCCCTTCAGTGCTGAAACTAAACTGATGGCAACTGCCGATCAAAATGGAAATGGTTATTTCATTTCAGTGAAAGGGGCAGTTGAAGGTTTGATCTTAAAGTGCACAAAGATCCAGTCCGGAAATAGTTTAAATGAAATCACTTCCAGTGATCGGGAAAAAATACTCGCCAATGCAGAAAACCTTTCAGCAAGTGGGTTAAGGGTATTGGCTTTTGCCTTCAAAAGCCTGAATGAAATGCCTGATGGCGACTTCATAACTGAACTGACCTATGTGGGGATGGTTGGGTTTTTGGATCCTCCGCGGAGTGATATCAAAGGCGCTATCTCAACCTGCCGCTCTGCAGGTATAAAAATCGTTATGATTACCGGAGACCATCCGTTAACAGCTTTAAGTATTGCAAAACAGGTTGGCATCACAGAAATAGCGGATGATCAGGTCATATTGGGGAATGCTCTTCCACAGGAAGACTTATTGGATCAGGAGTGGAGGGATAGGATTCTTTCCACTACTGTCTTTGCCAGAACTTCTCCTAAACAGAAACTCGAAATTGTGGATACCTATCAGAAGGCTGGCTTTTTGGTGGCGATGACCGGAGACGGTGTAAATGATGCGCCAGCAATAAAAAAGGCAGATGTAGGGATTGCCATGGGACTAAGGGGCACTCAAGTGGCAAAAGAAACTGCAAATATTGTGCTTAAGGACGACTCCTTTGTATCGATTACCCGGGCCGTTGCCAATGGAAGAGAGATCTTTCAGAATATCCAGCGCTTTGTTATCTATCTGATATCCTGTAACCTGAGTGAAATTATTATTGTAACCCTACTGGGCTTTTTGGGAACTGGTGCCATCCTCTTTCCCTTACAGATTCTGTTTTTGAATATGGTTACTGATGTCTTTCCTGCGCTTGCTCTTGGCCTGGGAAGGGGAGATAAATCCATTATGTTGAAGGCCCCAAGAGATCCTGGCCTTGAGATTATATCTAACCGTAACTGGCTGGTGATTTTGGTTTATGCCGTGCTCATGACGCTTTCGGTTATGCTTGCGATTTTTATATGTATGAGATATGTAAGTGAAAAAGTAGAGGTCATCAATAATGTAGCATTTATTACGCTGGCCGCTGCCCAATTATTTCATGTATTCAATATGTCTTCTTTGCGCTCGGGAATGACGAAAAATGAGGTGACCAAAAATAAATTCGTATGGATGGCAATCATATTCTGCTTTTCTCTTATCACTTTGGTGTATGTTTTTCCCCAAAGCCGGCAGGTTCTTCATCTCAATATAATACCATTACAGGCATGGCTCGCCGCAATTTTTGCAGGTACACTGCCGCTGATACTGGTTCAATTTTACAAGTTGATTTTCGGTAAAAAGCATCAAAAATAATCCGTACAGTACAATTAGTGCCTACAAATAAACCACGAACGGGCTATATAAATTACCTGCTAAATAACATGCTTACCAGTCTTGATCTTCTATTTTAGGATCAACATCTCTATTAAACATGACCACTATCATTTCCCGGCCCGGAATAGTTGAGGATATTTGATTAAACATACCAGATTAGAATGATATCGCGACTTGATATGTTTTTTTTATTAGTCTTAATTTTTATTGCCAGATCTATAT
>NZ_JBFTQI010000659.1:0-3374 GCF_056398925.1 Pedobacter sp. 01T416_2 | reverse complement strand
CATTATTACTGTTCTGATATAAATATAATATTATGAACAGAACATTAGGAATTATATTAATCGTTGTGGGCATTGCTATGCTCATCTGGACTGGCTTCTCTTACACTAAAAAAGAAAAAATTGTTGATGCAGGTCCCATTCAAATATCTGCCGATAAAGAAAAATCTATCAATTGGCCTCCTTATGCAGGTGGTATTATTCTGGTAGCTGGTGTAATTGTATTTGTAGCGTCGAAGAAGAAATAATTGATCTRTCATTCTGAGCCCGTCGAAGAACTTTGAAGCATTTCGACAGGCTCAATGTGACAATTTATATCTCTGAACTATAAACCGATCTTATCGCATCCCTTAAGTTATACTTCGAAGCCATCACCTCTCCATAGGCACCAGCACTGCGGATGGCAAAAATATCGCCCCTGAACGATTCAGGTTGCTCTACTTCTTTACCAAAGCAATCGGTACTTTCACAGATGGGCCCTACAATATCGTATTTAACGACTTCGGACTTCGAACTCGTTACTCCAGACTGACTAAGATTTTCGATTTTGTGATAGGCTTGATATAAGGCTGGGCGCATCAATTCAGTCATACCGGCATCTAAAACCACGAAATTTTTTTTCTTTCCGTTTTTAATGTAAAGTACACGCGTAATCAATGAAGCCGATTGACCAACCAATGCCCTGCCCAATTCAAAATGTACTTCCTGACCAGGTTTAACAGTCAAAAATTCATTGAAAATCTTAAAATAAGATTCAAAGTCAGGAATCTGGTGATCAGGATTGTAATAATCGATGCCTAAGCCGCCACCAACATTTAATACTTTTAGGTTAAAACCCTTATCTTCAAACCAGGCTGCAAATTCGTTTACACGCACACAAAGGTTTTTGTACACATCCAAATTGGTAATCTGCGAACCAATGTGAAAATGGATACCAATAAATTTCAGGTTTGGAGATGCTTTTAAAGTTTCTGCGCACTCTGGCAAATCCCATGAGTTGATCCCAAATTTATTTTCGTCTAAACCAGTGGTAATGTTGTGGTGTGTATGTGCATCCACATTGGGATTGATGCGGATAGCCACCTGAGCTGTTTTACCTTTTTTACCGGCAAGTTCATTTAGTACCTCTAATTCCTGGATAGATTCTACATTAAAGCAGAAAATATCAAGATCAAGGGCTTCGTTGATTTCTTTATCCGATTTACCTACTCCGGCAAAAACGATTTTTTTGTGATCAAAACCTACTTCAACTGCTCTTCTCACCTCTCCTGCACTCACGCAATCTGCACCGAAACCAATTTCTTTAATCTGGTTTAACAGCACAGAATTAAAATTTGCCTTTAGTGCATAGTGAATGTGAAATTGATACGGAGCCGCTGCATCTGCGCAGGTACGCAAGGTTTTTTGCAACAGATCGGTATCATAGTAGTAAAAAGGCGTTTCTATATTGTTAAACTTTGATATATCTTTATCGGCGAACATGTTCAAATTCCTTATTATAATTTTAATTTTATTCTTTGGGCTAATTTATTTGGGTAACTACCTGGATTTAAAGCATGGAAGAATTACCCAGAAACAATATAATGGAAAAGTCCGGTTTTTTATCGTGTTACTCTTCATTGTACTGTTCCTCTTATTTATCAAAAAATGAAGATAGCAGCTGCCATATTTATTATTCTTATTCTTTCTGCAGGATTGTATAACTCTTACAAAAAGCATAAAAACGGTTTGCTACCGGCAAGCTTTCTGGCTTTTCACTTTCTTATCGGATTACTGGTAATAATCGGCGCTTTTTTCCTCTTATTCGAATAATCTATTGTGCAGGCTTCTTAAAGCTTCGGTTTTATACTCACTTAATATTAAAAGCGAAACGTTGTAGTTGCTTCCACCGTAAGAAATCATACGGATCGGAATGTGTTTTAAACCTTCTAAAACCCTGCTGGCGAAACCATGCTTCTCCGAACCGAAATCGCCCACTACACATACAATGCTGTGGTCGGTATCTACTTCTACTGTTCCGAAACTTTCCAACTCTTCGATAATCTGCGGCAAATGAGCTGTTTCATCAATGGTTAACGATACGGCAACCTCAGAAGTGGTAATCATATCAATCGGTGTTTTATACCGCTCAAAAACTTCAAAAACCCTCCGTAAGAAACCATAAGCCAACAACATACGACTCGATTGGATACGGATTGCCGTGATGCCATCTTTCGCTGCTATTGATTTAATTTTTCCTTTTTCGCTATCGTGAGTAATCAAAGTACCTGCAGCTGAAGGTTCCATCGTGTTTAACAAACGAACCGGAATTTTATATTTTTGTGCTGGGAAAACCGATTGAGGGTGCAAAATCTTTGCGCCAAAATAAGCCAACTCAGCTGCTTCATCAAAAGATAACTGTGCAATTGGTTTAGTGCCTTTAACAATACGTGGATCGTTGTTGTGCATGCCGTCAATATCCGTCCAGATTTGAACTTCTTCCGCCATAATTGCTGCACCTAATAATGATGCCGTATAATCACTACCACCTCGACGTAGATTATCTACCTCGCCAAAACTGTTGCGGCAGATGTATCCCTGTGTAATGAACAGTTTATTGTCTTTATGCTGCTCCAAAAGAGGCATTAAATGTTTCGTTGTAAAAGGAATATCAGGCTCATTATCTTCATCCGTTTTCATAAAATCTAAAGCCGGCAATAATACCGAGGGTACGCCGATAGATTTTAAATAAATATGGTATAAAGTTGTAGATAACAATTCTCCTTGGGCCAACACTACCTTCTCTTCAATTGGAGTAAAAATATCGTTCGCTAAGCCAGCTAAGAAACCAAAGTGATAATCGATCACTTCATTTCCCTGCTCTTGAAACTCGTCAGCAGGCAACAATTCAACAACAAAAGCTTTATATTTCTGGTATAGATTTTCCACGCACTCGCTTCCCTTCTTCTTATCTCCAGCTAAAAAATAATTTGCAATTTCTACTAAACTATTTGTAGTACCAGACACGGCTGATAATACTACAATCTGCTCTTCATTTGGATTAACGATATCCAACAACTTCGTCATGCGCTCAGGACTACCTACTGAAGTACCCCCAAATTTTAATATTTTCATTTAATGCTTATTGTTTTTAACGGTAATGAAGCTATCATAATTTATTTATTTACTTTTGGCTATAGAAAATTATGATGGTTTCAATTTTAAATACTAGAATATGTAATTTTCTTTATTATTGTATCGGGGCGTGAAATTAAACAAAAGCAGCTTAAAAGCAACACCCTCAACAAAATAAAATTTGGATGTGCTGAAATAAATGCGTTTCAACCAAACATCATTCAATAAAATTTGTTCAACACCAGATATTAAATTTAAAAAAC
>NZ_JBFTQI010000658.1:0-3375 GCF_056398925.1 Pedobacter sp. 01T416_2 | reverse complement strand
GTAATAAGCTGTTAGCGCCTGATTTAAGGCTACATCTGTTTTGCTTTGTGCATAAGTTAAAGCTGTTGTTGCGATTGTTATGATGGCAACTATTCCTAATATTTTTTTCATCTGTTGTATATTTTTTTTAATGGTGATGAAGCGATCATGGTTTTAATTCGGTAAAATTAATCTGAAAAACCATGATGGTTTCATGTTATTTATTTTAAAACGTTAAAGAAATTAAATTCTGCCCTAAGCAGGTACATATTTTTGGTATATCGGTTATCCATATTTCCCGTCGCCTGAAAACGGTAGCCCAAATCGATACGGGTTGTGCTATTTAAAATCATCTGTATGGCTGGGGCTATATCCAAGTAAGATTGGCCGCTACTTGGATCTGTTTTTCCCAATAACTCTAAATATATGTTAAAGTTTGGCTGCTTGTAATCCTTGTAAACCACAGGCAAAACCAGGTAACCCGATGATAAACTATACGATAACATATTTTTTGGCTGCGGCACTCCGGCAATTTGCCTATCGCTGTTTTCGAAAGCATGTGCATAACCCAAAGTGGTTGATAGTGCCAGTTTGTGCAAAAGCTGCGTGAAAATTAATCCACCCTGTATGCCGCTATTATCACCTTCGAGATTAATATCCCTCGTATAGGTTGGCCTTTTGCTGGTGCTTACCCTCCCAAAAGCTGCTGCCCTAAAGTGGCTATGTGTTTCATCTAATGATAAAAACCGATACTTGGCATAAAGACTTCCACCCTCTAAACGGTACTTTCCATCCATATCAGATAAAAAACCTTGTGCATGCATCATCAGGTTTTTGTTGAATCCGATCATTACTTCAGGAATAGTTCTGCTTACAAAACCCGGATTGTTGAACATGCCTTCATTCGTAATTCTTACACCGATCGATTTGGTTGGCATATTACTGGCAGGCTCGGTAAATACATATAGTTCTTGTGCAAAACCATTTGTATAGGCGCCGATAATCATCAGCGCCAATACGAATATCCTTTTCATCTTAAGAAAGAATTAAATGGTAAATGCGCGTTTTTTTTCCGTTAACTACGCCAGTACCACTCGCATAAGCATCAGAATTAGCTGTTGTTGCTTGTTTTTTAAATGCTGAACCTGAGATGAAATTTTTGTCAACTACACTGGCTTTTACAATCCCATTAAGTGTTTTACTCTTCGCGTTTACAAAACGATATACATTGCCATCAACAACTGCCTGACCTTTATCGTCTATTTTTACCTGGTTAAAATTGAAGCTTGCTGTTAAACCACCAACCGAAAAACCAGCATCCTGAACCTTTTTGCGAACCAAATCAAGATTGATATTGGCATCTTTTTTAAAAGTTAGAACAAAGGTGTTTTTGTTTAAATCGGGTTTTACGCTGCTGATAAAGTTTAGCGTTTCTAACGATTTTTGTGTTGCGTTAGAACACATAGAACAGGTTAAACCTGTTACCTGTAAATCTGCTGAAGATATTTGTTGTGCCGAAACATTAACGGCGAAGAATAGCATAATGATGCTGAATATTTTTATTGCTTTCATGATTTTTTTGAATTAGAATTTAAGAAAATGTCACATTGAGCCTGTCGAAATGCAAAACGATGCATTGACGAGACGATGTTTAAAATCCTAATTCCTAAAAATACAATTGAAAATATGCAAGACAATCCGCGAGGAAAGTGGCGGCGCTTTATTCGAAATTTTGCTAAAAAACTGCGGGGTAATGTTGGTAAGAAATTCTAAAACCGGGGGATGAAGAAAAAGCTCGATCGAAAACAACTTAGGCATTTGTACTTTCGCCCCTGCCTGGTGGCTATCTTTAACTTTTACGGTTACCTGGGTGTTTTTGCAGCAACCATCATCTTTCTTTTCGGCAGGAATGTCTTTGCAGAATTTGCAGGAAACCTCATTGCTGAAAAGTTTAACGTTTTCTAATTTGCCTCCACAGAAATGGAGACTTAAAGCCAAACCCATAACACTAACTGCATAAAATACAGCCAAAGAAAGTGCTATTTTTTGTTTTAACTTCATTAATACAAAGGTAAAGGAAAAAATATCGAATAATGCCGATAATTATTTATTGAATTTCATTTTTTAGCTTACTTTAGCCTTAAGCACCAATTAAATGAAGAAAATATTATTATTCCTCTGCACCTTTTCGATACTTTCAGCCTTTGCTGCAAAGCCCAAAAATCAATATGTACGCATTAAAACCGAATTTGGAGAATGCATTATTAGGCTATATAATCAAACCCCTTTACATCGCGATAACTTTTTGAAATTAACCAAATCGGGATATTACAACGGTGTTTTATTTCACAGGGTAATTAAAGATTTTATGATTCAGGGTGGTGATCCGGATTCTAAAAATGCCAAACCTGATTCTTTATTGGGTGAGGGTGGACCTAAATATACCATTCCGGCAGAGTTTAATGATAGCTTGTTCCACAAAAAAGGCGTTTTGGCTGCGGCCAGGGAAGGCGATGACGTTAATCCGGCCAAAGCATCGAGCGGTAGTCAGTTTTACCTGGTTCAGGGAAAAGTTTTTACCGACCAGCAATTGGATAATGTAGAAGAAAAGCGCCTGAAATTCAAAATCCCTGAATGGCAGCGTGAGGTATATAAAACGATAGGTGGTACGCCTCATTTGGATAGAAACTATACCGTTTATGGCGAAATAGTGGTGGGTTTGGATATGGTTGATAAAATAGCTGTTCTGGCAACTGATAAAAACAACCGCCCTAAACAGGATGTGAAGATGGAAGTTACAGTTTTGAAAAGAAGAGCGGCAAAAAAGTTAGAGAAGCAGCTGTTACAGGCTTCTTTGAAGGATAAAATGGTTATGTAATTAATGGATCTTGTCTGTTGTCGAAAAAGAATAGGATTCTAATTTCTTCTTGATAAACCCTATAATAGAAAGAAGTATATTTCGAAACTACGCCTTTTCTAACTTGACTGTTTAATAAAATGGGTTCGTAAATGAATGGCTGAATGGCAATCAAATCAATTTTTTTATAAACACTGTGGATAAATTTTTCAGCGTAATCATATCCCCAGATTTCCTCGATGAACATTCCAATGCCGAGTAGTGTTTCGTATGCTTCTTCTGAAAAAGAAACTGTTAATGCCATTTCTCAGAGAGTCTTCTTTTAACTTCATCATAAGGGATTAATTTCCCTTCTTCAGCTTGCTTTAATCCTCTTTTAATACCCTCTTGAACATGTTTCGGTAGTTCTTCTAAAACAACCTTTTCGCTGTAGTTTAAAAGCATGTCTAACTCTGACAAAAGATTTTCGTCATCTGTTTCGAATACTTTTTTTGCGATCTCTATTTTTAGCTCTTCAATGCTCATAAACAAATTTAACG
>NZ_JBFTQI010000657.1:0-3385 GCF_056398925.1 Pedobacter sp. 01T416_2 | reverse complement strand
CATCAACACGGTACAAACCTTGCGAAAAACCTGTTGTAAACTTAAATTGACCATATTGTTTATCTGCACCAACATAGCTGATGTTATTTACCACCGCACCTGGTGTGTTGGCCTGAACGATTGATGCGTTACCCCCTCTGATGGCTTCTATGTTCTGGATAGTCAGATCTGTTTTATAGTATTGATCTACAGATGGGTTTGTGTTGAACCCTGTTGGTAAAAGCGGTAAACCATCTTCCTGTATACCCAGGAAGATATATCCGCCCTGCTGCGGAAACCCCCTTACCCAAACATTTCCCGGGCCGTCGCCACCTGTACTTTCTACTGTTAAACCTGGTATGGCCTTTAATAAATCGGTACTGTTTAAAGGTGCCCGGTTGGTGATATCTTTATTACTCACTGAAGTTAAGGCCACACTGCTTTCTAATTTTTTCTTTGGATTACCACCGGTTACCATCACACTTTCCAATTGTAGGTTATCTTCTGATAGGCTGATACTCAGGTTTTCGTCGGCATTGCCAGGTGATAGGTTTACTTCTTTGGAAATGAAACCTACATATCTTACCACGATTACACGGCTGTCGACAGTTAAGCCTTTTAGCGCAAAAGCGCCATTTTCGTCGGTTGTGGTCCCGATTGATTTTCCTTTAACGGTAACTGATACCCCAGGGATGGCATTCCCTTTACTGTCGGTTACTTTTCCGGTAACAATGCCTTCAAAGGCTTTTAGCAGTTCGAGGTTGTTATTGGCGGGAATAGAATAGAGCAGAATCTGATCTTTAACTATTCTATATCCCACGTCATAACGTTTTAGCGAATTCTCAAGAAAGTATTTAAGTTTTTGGTTAACCACATTAATAGAAACTTTACGGTTGGAGTTTATTAATTGTGGGCTGTAAACAAATTTAACATTGGCTAAGTGTTCTGTTTTTTCTATAATGGTTTTAATATCTGTTTGATCGGCTTTAATCGAAATTGATTTGTTCAGGAAATCTTGTGCGTCGACATTTTTGGCAAAAGCACCACAAGTAAAAATTATTATTGCAAGTATTTGGTAAATCGAAACTCTCATTGCATATATCGCCAGCGAAATAAGTTGATTTTTTTTCATAAATTTGGTTATTGTTCATTAAATGATTGGATTTATTGGACATAGAAATACCATGAATACATTTCTAATGTATTTAACTCGCCGGCAATGCCCCACATTGTCGGCTTTGTTTTTTAGAAAAATATTATGGAATATGGCGCCGCGGTTACGGGCTGTTGGTGTTGTGGTTCTTCTTCATCATGTTTATATATTTGGTTAGTTTTTATTGGAAACCACAATGCTGGTTCCCTGGATGTAATATTTGCTTGATATGGTTCCACAGATCAGGTCGAGCTGCTCATATAGCCCTTTTTTGCTTAAATCTCCGGTAAAAGTATAAGTCGAAATCTGCTCATTATCTGATTTTATCTCTATCCCATATGCTTCAGATAAGGTTTTGAAAATTTCTTTAATGCTTTCTTCTTTAAAATTGTAGCTCAAGCTTGTGGGTATGTTATAAGCTTCGGCCAATGGAATAGGCTTGCTTACCAATGTTTTATTTAATTTGTGGTCGGAAAAAATACCTTTTTGATTTGGCGTAAGCAGAATTGGTTTCGCCAGTTTTTCTTTAGCAAAAGTGAATAGTGAGCTTTTCTGATTTTCTTCTACCTGAACTTTTCCGGTCCTTACCGCAACTTGGGCGGGAAGTTTATCTGTTGACGATTTTACCCAAAAGCTGGTACCCAAAACACGTATAACCAGTTTTTGATTATATACATAAAACGGCCGCTTTGGGTTTTTGCTTACCGAAAAGAAGGCTGTTCCTTTTAAATAAACCATTCTTTTGTTGGCAGCAAAAATCTTTGGATAAATAATATTGGCCTGCGGTTTAAGTGTTACTGTGCTTTCATCGCTAAGCGCTATAATGATGGGACGATCAGTATCATTGGTTTTGCTGATTAGGCTTAAATTGCTGTTTTCATCAATAAAAGATTGTTCAGCATGGTTGTAGTCCGTTAGGTATAATCCCCCGATAAAAAAGGCAACCAATATAGCTGCTGCAATTGCAAATTTTGGCCAAAGCTTTTTAACCTTTAATGTTGGTGCTGGTTTGCGTTCAATATTATTGATGTTTAGCCAGGTATTGGCCTGCATTTCCTCCAGTGCTGTTGACGATAGATCTTTAAAATTCCTGCTATTTAAGTTATGATACCATTTATCTACCCAAAGCTTTTCGGCTTCGGTACAATTTCCGTTTTCGTAACGGCTTAGTAAATCGTAAAATGATTTCTGGTCCATAAGAAAGAATATTTGGCTTTATACTATACAAGTAACACAATGAATGCGAACCCCTAAAGGCAGGAGATAAAAAAGCTAAAATAATTTTCAATTGCCTGGTAATCAGTTACAAAAAGATGTAGAAATTTTTAATATATTCTTTAATTCTTTTAATTGAGCGGGTAATATGGTATTCTACAGCTTTTTCGGAGATATTTAAACCAGCAGAAATATCTTTAGTAGATTGGTGTTGGTATCGGCTCAGCCTGAAAACTTCCTGTGTTTTTTCCGGAAGGGAGTTGATACCTTCTTCAATGATGGAAGATAGATCATGAAGATCGACCAGGTTTGCAGTGTCCTGATGGTTTTCTGAATAAGTTAGGCTTTGGTACTCCATGTACTTATTCTCCATAACCAGGCTCCTGATGTGGTTAATCACACTTAACTTCAAGGCACCGAACAAATAAGCCTGGAGGTTATTAATCACCGCTTCCTGCCGCTTTTCCCAAAGGGAGATAAAGATGTTTTGCACCAGTTCTTCAGCAATTACCTTATCGCCTGTTTTTTTGTAGGCTGCCAATAAAAGCTCATTACTATAGGTGAAATATATTTTTTCGTAAGCCTGTTTGTCGCCCAGTTTTAAGCGATCAAGTAAATCATCAGATTTTTCAGGCTCAGCGTGAGTCATTTGTTATTTGGTTATGCAGGTAAGTGTAGTAAATGTAATAAAATTAATGTTGAAATGTAATCAAGTTTGATTGTTGTATTGTTGAAAGGTTCTAATACCTGAGATATCAGTTAACAGTTTTCAGTTGGCAATTTGCAGTTAGCAATTTAAACAATCCGGTTTACAGTTAACTAGTTTATACAATTAACCGATTAATCCTTTTTAAACTAATCTAACCGATTAACCAGTTTAAACAATTAACCACTATTCTATACACTAAGTATAAATATTTTATCGCCTTTTATCTCATTTTTTTACCTTTGCTCAATCTCAAAAAAATTATGCAAGAAAAAATTGTTGTTTTAGGCTCTAACGGGCAAATTGGTACCGAGTTGGTAACCATGTTACGT
>NZ_JBFTQI010000656.1:0-7106 GCF_056398925.1 Pedobacter sp. 01T416_2 | reverse complement strand
CTTTTACAATGAACTCTATGGAAAAAAGTGTTTTTCCAGAACCGGCCTCACCACAAACAAGTGTGGGTCTTCCCGAGGGCAGCCCGCCTAATGTAATCTCATCAAGTCCGGAAATACCGGTAAGTGTTTTAGGAATTGTACCAGTTGAGCGCGTTTCCTGTTGATTTTTTGATTTAGCCATTTATTTTTAACGCTTAAATCTATTAGATAATAGTAATATTGATCAATTCTTTTCAAACAAACAGGGAACATTAAAAAATGTTTGCGATAAGCGAATATATTGGTGCCGGAAAATACTTTATTTAAATGGGCAACAGCCATACATCCGTTGTAAGCCAACAAAAAAACAGAGAAAATCTTACCTGTCCGTTCATCCGACATCACAGGTCATTCCGTATCTATCCGGCAGAACATATAAAAAGCGGGCATCCCATACCGCTGCCCGCTTTTAAGGTGCTAGGCATTTCCGCCCGCATTCCCGGCAAGATCTCCCCCTACATCATCTTCATCATCAGTTTCGCCGGTAAGCCCCCGTTGAACTTCGTTATCATCAGCTTCTTTTTCTTCGTTGGGACTTATTCGCGACTGTTCATTGCCGTTTTCATCTTCGTTGTCTTCTTCTTTTGGATCGATGTAATTTTTCATAGTATCTGTTTTATTGTAAAACAGGTACTTTATAACTATAGTTTCAAAAAAATAGCAAAATTGGCATCAAATATGGGCTGTCTGCTCAATAACTGGTACATAGAACAACTCATTATACCTGCTGCAAGAAAAGGCGATACCGAGGTTTTAAAAGAACTAATGCGCAGAGGAGCGAATATAAATTTTCAGGACGATAAAGGTTATACCGCTTTGATTATTGCCTGCTATAACGACCAGCTGGAAGCGGCAGCATACCTGATTGCTTCGGGAGCAGACCTAAATCTTGGAGATCAGGGAGGCAATACAGCATTAATGGGTGCAGCATTTAAAGGCTATACCGGTATTGCTAAACTATTGATAGAAAGTGGGGCAGACATTAATCTTCAGCATGGAAACGGTGGAACCGCACTAATGTTTGCTGCAATGTTTGGCCGTAATGAGGTATTAAAACTACYTTTAGACCATGGCGCAAAAACCGCGCTCCAGGATATCAGGGGACAGCACGCATTAGATCTGGCCATTTTGCAGGGGAACGAAGCTGGAGCAGAACTGCTTGAATTATACAGCAAAAATGCTAATCTTGCAAAAGCGCCTTAACCAGCCCTTTCCACTGCGGATATGAAAAACCCAGTTTGGCCGCCATACCCACCATAAAATTCCTTCCCTTATCATAAAGGCTGCCCTTATCCGTATTTGGAACTTCATTTCTAGCATGTTCTTCTACACTAACACATCGTCCGGTCTGTGTAATGATAAAGCTTGATGTAGCCTCACTTTTTAAAAAGTGGGCAGTTTCCTTTTTTCGTGACAAAGGGTGTGCACAGGGCCTTACCCTCATGGATAATGTTTGCTTTTTACCGTCGCTTTCAGTTGTGATCTCCTCGATTTGAACCCAATCATAGCCCATTCCAGCCTGGGTTCCGGGACCAGGAATATCGATTCTGATATAATCATTTAACTGCGCCTGCCTTTCTGCACGGATGCCTTGAGGATCGATTAATTGGAATGCGGATATGCCTGCATAACGTCCCCATTCGTTAACGGACAATAATCTGGTACAAGCCCGTCCAAAAACCGCTACCGCTTCTGCCACGGTGCTACAGTCCCTGTGTTCTATTACATCCATCCCGCTGCCTGTATATTGGGCAGGTACGGCTTCTATGTTGTTTTTATTTTCCATAGCCAATAAATTTGGTGAAGGCCAAATAGCCTTCACCTTGGTTTATACCTTAAACTATGCTGGTATTTTTCTTTGAATTTCACGGTCCCAAAAGCGGTGCAGGGCAATCATTTCTGCAAAAGTCTTTGTAAGGGCAGTAATATCCTCCGTAATCAGAATTCCTTCGCGTAGTGCGGTACCGTTGGCATCTTCTGCCGGTAGCTTTTTAGCGAAATAAGTAGATTCCAATACCGAGAGCGCCTGTTTGTCGGCAGCAATTGCCTTGCAATGTTTAAAAGCCTCATTTAAGAAATGAATGGCATTGGCTTCTCCGCTAAGTGCATTAATTGAATTAGCGCCCCCAGGCACATATACTGCATCGTAAAGGACGGATGCTGCTGTTAGAAGACTTTCATCCACTGCAATATTTTTACCACCTGCCGAAATAATTTCACCCAATCTTGGCGCTATAATATGCACCACCGCTCCTTGTTCAACCAGGAAATCTTTAACTTTGCTAAGTGTCTTTTCATTTACACCGTCTGCAGTAAGTATTGCAATTTTTCTTGACTTAATGGTATCTTTAATCGTTGTGGCCATACTTAGCGCTATAGACCTTGCAAGGCTTCCTTTAGGATTTACCGAAGCATAATCCTTCCTTTTGCCATCAGCTGGCAGGCTATTGTTAAGGTCTGCCAAAGGGATTTTTGGAACCTGCAGGCCAAGTGCCTGCGCAACTGCCCCAGCCAGGCCCTTATCTATCTGAATTAATACAGCCAGCATACGCTCCCTTATAGGAATGGCCTTTACTTTGCCGAGTTCAAAACTAAGGGCATCAATAAGGTGGTTTTTTTCAGCATTGCTCTGTGAATTGAAGAACAAGCGGGCCTGTGAAAAATGATCAAAAAAACTTCTGCTCCTTGCCCGGATCTTTCTGGCATCAATTGCCTCATTATGACTTACAAAGCCACCTTGTGCAGCCGGTACCTGCCTTGGGTCGTTTGCGGCTAGTCCGTTTGGACCATAACTGGTTTTACCCCTGTTGATTGTTTGGCGCATATGGCCATCGCGTTGGTTATTATGCACGGGAATTACAGGTCTGTTAATCGGGATTTCATGAAAACTTGGTCMTCCCAATCGGATTAGCTGAGTATCGGTATAAGAAAACAATCTGCCCTGCAATAGCGGATCGTTTGTAAAATCGATACCTGGTACAACATGGCCAACGTGGAAAGCGACTTGCTCCGTTTCCGCGAAAAAGTTATCGGGGTTTCTGTTCAGTGTCATCTTACCAATACGCTGCACGGGAACGAGTTCTTCAGGGATCAGTTTGGTGGGATCCAAAAGATCAAATTCAAACTTAAACTCATCAGCTTCAGGAACGATCTGCACACCGAGTTCCCATTCTGGATAGGCGCCGGCCTCAATGGCATCCCAAAGATCCCTTCTATGAAAATCGGGGTCTTTGCCCGAAATATTTTGCGCCTCATCCCAGGCCACCGAATGCACACCCAAAAGTGGTTTCCAGTGGAATTTCACGAAACTGGCTTCACCATTGGCATTTACAAACCTAAAGGTATGTACGCCAAAGCCCTCCATCATGCGGTAGCTCCTTGGGATTGCACGATCACTCATCAGCCACATAATCATGTGCGACGACTCTGGCATCTGAGAAATAAAATCCCAAAAGGTGTCGTGAGCCGAAGCGGCCTGTGGCATTTCATTATCAGGCTCTGGTTTTACTGCATGAACAAGGTCTGGAAATTTAACTGCATCCTGAATAAAAAATACTGGCATATTATTGCCTACAAGGTCGAAATTCCCCTCCTGGGTATAAAATTTTACGGCAAAACCCCTTACGTCACGTGCCAGATCTGTCGATCCCCTGGAGCCTGCTACGGTTGAAAACCTAACAAACACAGGAGTTTCTGCTCCCGGATCGCATAAAAATGCGGCCCTGGTTAACTTAGACATGTCTTCGTATACCTTAAAAACGCCATGTGCAGCAGAACCCCTGGCATGCACTACCCTTTCGGGTATGCGTTCATGATCAAAATGTGTAATTTTCTCCCTAAGGATAAAATCCTCTAAAAGTGTTGCTCCTCTTTCTCCGGCTTTGAGCGAATTCTGATCATCGTTAATACCGACCCCATGGTTAGTTGTTAAAAATTATGCATTACTGATTGACGGAAAAACTATCGGCCAATGTGCCGTCGGCCCGGACAAAGCTTATCTTTGCCAATGTATTTCATTAACAATCTCTGATATTTTTTATGGCACCGGATGTATTTTCGACGGCATATAGAAAACCTGCAAAAACAATAAATGGTTTTAACAATTTACCCTGCCATGTTAAGTACCAACTTTGGGCACAATACTTTTAATGACGAAAAGTTTATCACAACTACCTAAGGGATAACCAGGTATTTTACAATTTAGCGTCCGTAAAGTTCGGTTCCTGATTTCAACCATTTTCGAAGCGCTTTGTCTGCTTCATTTTTTAACTAACCCAAAGTTGTATTGTTATTGTGGGTTCCGGATTGACAATAAAAGTGTTTATTGATGAGGAGTTCCGTTATCTTCTGCGCGGTCTGCATCCGAATCCGATTTTGCTGCTTGTTTTGATAATTCCCTGGCAGAAGCCTCGTCCTGATAAGCACTATCCGCATCACTTGCCTCAATCTGCGAATGCGGTACAATACCAATCTTATTTTCACTGTCCTGTTGATCTGTTTTTTTGTTTTCCATTGTTTCAAGTTTAAACCTTCAAAAATTATTTTCTGCAAGAAGCAAACCTTTGTTTTAAAACTTGTGCTTCATTAAATAAACAAGGTAAACTGTTACAGGTTTGATTTATTTAACGGTTAAAGTATTTGGTTACAACACTGGTTAACATGTCAATTAAATGTTAACCACAGCCACAATATCAACATGTGTTTAATAACTTAAAAAAGGAACGCCCAGGTATTTATATCCCCAAGGTCAGCAAGAGAAAATAAAAACTGAAAACCATCTGAAATTTTCACCTGTTTATATAAACAAAAACAACCCCTTAGACTTAATACTAAAGAATATGACAAACAAGCAAAACTTTTTTGAGCGTATATCTGACAGGATTACTTATTGGACCGGAAGTGCAAGCGCCTTCACCATAGCTGTTGGCATTATCGTAATCTGGGGCATTAGCGGACCTATTTTTAACTATTCGGATACCTGGCAACTGGTTATTAATACCGGAACAACAATTATTACTTTTTTAATGGTATTTCTGATCCAAAAAACCCAGAATAAAGATTCGAAAGCCATACAGTTAAAACTTAATGAGTTATTGGCGGCCAGCAGGCATGCAAGTAACCGCATGGTTGATATTGAAGATCTTTCGGAGGCAGAACTGGATATATTGCATAAATACTATGCGAAACTTTCTGATGTGGCAGAAAAAGAAGAAGATATCCATCATTCACATTCAATTGATTCTGCAAAAAAACGTTCAGAAGAAAAGTTAAAAGGTACGCCCAGACTGGTTAAAAATAAAAAAATTAATAAAAAAGATGAGAAACCTACCCTTAAATAACAACCAAGAAGATTTGAATACATTAAAGAAAAAATTTGATGATGGATTAATTGAATCATCATGGAGTGAAAACGGAGAATTAACCTATATTATCAACGATGGATTGGATTTAAATGAATATGCTAACCTGGCCAAACAGATTCTGGGAAGCGAAGGCGATATTGCCCATGATTTTACTGGCAAGGTTACCAATAAATCGAAAACTTCATCGGCAAGATTCGAATACAGGTCTGGCTGGTTTTTAGATGGCATGGCTGATGGAGAAATTGAATAGCCGGTAGCAGCAATGCGTAAGCAAACTGATAACGAAATATGAAATTAGGAAAGCATACATCGGCACATCGGGATGGTTAATTAAACTTAAATCAACCAGGTTAGATTAAAACTTTATTGACCATGATGGATAGATTTGCACAAGCCATCGTTGATAGCCCAAAAGGAAGCGTGCCTGCCATAAAAACTTAAAACGAAAAACATAAAACCATTTGAAATTTGAGCCTGTTCTATAGATATCAAAAACCTATTAAAATTGTAATTATGGCAACTACAAAAACAGCAGGCAACAAAGCCTCAAAATCTACATCAAAAACAGGAAAAATAGAAAATTCTGAATTCCATGATTTTTTTATTGATGAATTAAAGGATATTTATTGGGCAGAAAAACACCTTGCTAAAGCGCTTCCAAAAATGCAGAAAGCAGCCACTAGCCCTGAGCTCGCAGCAGCTTTTGAAAAGCACACAAAGGAAACTCAACAACATGTGAGCACACTGGAAGAAGTTTTTGGGCTTTTAGGTGAAAAACCAGTAGCTAAAAAGTGTGATGCAATGGCAGGTTTACTGGAAGAAGCCGATGGAATTATCGCTGATACCGATAAAGGTACGATGATAAGAGATGCAGGACTTATCCTGGCGGCTCAAAAAGTGGAACATTATGAAATTGCAACCTATGGTACCCTTAGGGTATTTGCCGAAAATATCGGACACAGCGACGTGGCCGAACTTCTTTCTCAGACCCTTGAAAATGAAAAGGCAACAGATGTGGCGCTGACCGAGATTGCTGTCAACGCGGTTAATGAAGAGGCCGTTGCAGAATAAAAAAGAGGGTGTATCATAAAGGCGATTTCACCTCAGATGCTGTCATGTTGTCCAAAGGACTACTATAAAGGCCTGTTTAAATACCCTTAAGGATGTTTAAACAGGCCTTTCGACAGGCTACTATTGATAGATTGCAAAAAATGTTCGTCTTTCCCGCGCAGGCGGGAATCTTAATGCGCGCGCTGGTAGCGATCGTTGTAAGATTGCTTCGTCGGCTGAAAAAGCCTTCTCGCAATGACGATCCTTCGAAACTTATCATTGCCAAAAAAATCTATCAGATCACATCCAAAAATAACGGACATGTAAGTGTTATTATTATGCAAATAATATGATCAACACAGGAAATCCCATATTCAACCATAAATTCACTTCTGATCCAACCATTTTGCTATACGCTCCCTGGCCAAAGAAAGCAAAACTGCCTGCAATTTGAACATCAATTTCACAGAAATATTCCCCTAATACTTTAATATTAACGCCCTATCTAACCTAGATGTCAGATCTTACCAACAAAAACACTATCCTAATATACTCCAGCAATGATTTATGGTTCTAATCCAGATCGCTGCAGTTGCATTTACCAAGGACGAAATAAACAAGAGCTACAAAAAAAAGCACCCGATTATTCAAATG
>NZ_JBFTQI010000655.1:0-3402 GCF_056398925.1 Pedobacter sp. 01T416_2 | reverse complement strand
TCGGAAAACCTTTTGCATCTTCTCTCACTGTTGCAGCATAAAACGTTAATAATGGATTAATGTTTTCGACCGGAAAATCAGTGCCCAAAGGAATCCAACCGTTCTGCTTTAACAATTGTTTGTAAGCATAGGCACTTTTTAACCTTTCGGCACCTAAACGCTGTCCGGCCCAGTACATATCGGAAGTGGCATGGGTAGGCTGAACGGATGGAACAATGCTGGCCTTTCCGAATAGATCAAAATCACCGGCATTCACTACCTGAGCATGCTCAATCCGCCAGCGCTGATCGTTTTTACCTTTTAAAATTTTATTGTAAATATTCAGGATTACCCTATTGGCCGAATCGCCAATGGCGTGGGTACACATCTGGAAATGATTGGCTGCGATCTGTTTGGCCACTTCTTCAAAGTGTTTTTGATCGCTCAATAAAAAACCTGTTTTATTTGGCATATCGCTATATGGGTGCAACAGGCAGGCCCCACGCGATCCCAAGGCACCATCGGCATAGACCTTAAAAGCCCGAACATTTAACCGATCGGTTTTGATCGGCCCGCGACTAAAAAGATATTTATAATTATCAGGCTCATCAGAAAGCATTACATAAAGCCTCATTTTAAGCTTGTTTTCTTTCTGCAGTTTTTCGATGAATTCGACAGCCAGATAACTTAAGCCACAATCATCAATGGTGGTTAAGCCTGCCGCGAAACAGTTTTTCTGTGCATCGATAAATATTTTTTCAGCCAGTTTAGCATCTGGTGATGGGATTTTACGCTCTACTAAAGCCACGGCATTATCGATTAAAACACCAGTTAACTTTCCGTTTTGGGTAAGCATATCGCCACCTACCAATTTCTGCTCGCCTTTTATGCCTGCATCATCTAAAGCTTTTTGGTTAGCAATGGCCGCATGGCCATCAATGCGGTTTAAAAATACCGGGCGATCAGGGAAAAGTGCCGTTAGTTTTTCATTTGTTGGGAAAGCTTTATTGTCCCAATCGTTTTGGTCCCAGCCATTGCCAATTAACCAACCATCGGGGTGCGTTTTGGCAAAGTCGGTTAAGCGCTTAAGCACTTCATCCCACGATTTTGTTTCTCTTAAATCAGCTGTCTGCAAACTTTGTCCGTAGCCATAAAAATGGGCATGAGCATCTATAAAACCTGGATAAATGGCCATGCCTTCGGCATTGATTTCTTCTTTGCCAGCATATTTGGCTTGAATATCATCACTTTTGCCAAGGGCCAAGATTCTACCATTCTTTACAGCGAAGGCTTCAACTGTTTCGAACTTTTTGTTTACGGTATAAACTTTAGCATTATAAACAACTACATCAGCTTCTTCTTTCCTGGCACAAGAAGAGAAGAGTATAGCTAGAAAAAGGCTGTATAAAATGGATTTCATATCGATAAAGATAGAAAATTGAAATCATTGCCTTTGTAAATTCGGTTTTACAGAGATGATTTGTACCATTGGTCTTAGCGTCTGGCTAAGACACCGTGACAATTAGTTTTTTGCCCTGATGCACACGGATAAACACGGATTTTCTACTCTAGGCCGTGATCTGTGTCTCCACAGGCCGTCTAAATAACAACTTTATTATCCGTTAATAGATCCTGAAACAAATCCGATAGCTATCGGATCAGGAGGACGGCTCATCGTAAACCAATCAATTGATTCCTGCGTTTATAGCTACTGGCCCAAGTGAAATAAACCCGATGGAAGCGGTATACTTTTTGGCGGTCACCCTGAGCGGAGTCGAAGGGCAGCCAAAAAGATACAGCGCACAGCGGGACTACCAGAACCGATTGGCACAGGAACCTGCTTTTCAAAAAAAATGAGACTTAAAAATGAATGCATAGATTATTCTCCTAATCGATAGTCTGTATTTCCATTTGCGTTATTCGTTTATCAGCACGGACCAGAGATTAAAAAAGAAAGTAATTTTTCATATTTTAAAGATCCTTCGACTACGCTCAGGATGACAACTTATGTGAAATTGTCTGCTTAGCAATTCAATCCTATTTACCAACAGTCATTTACATGTTGAGTTTTAAACAAATCGGGTTCTTTAAGCTTATTTTGCATAATTTAGCAAATTCACTTTGCCTTAATACATGACTGATATTATTCACTTATTGCCTGATGCTGTTGCCAATCAAATTGCTGCCGGAGAAGTTGTTCAACGACCTGCTTCTGCGGTAAAAGAATTGCTCGAAAATTCGATAGATGCAGGTGCAGATAAAATTCAACTGGTAGTAAAAGATGCCGGTAAGGCATTGATTCAGATTATAGATAACGGCTGTGGGATGAGCGTTACCGATGCCAGAATGTGTTTCGAACGCCATGCCACTTCGAAGGTAAAAAAAGCCGAAGATTTATTTGCCATCCGTACCATGGGTTTCCGTGGTGAGGCCATGGCTTCTATTGCGGCAATTTCGCAGGTAGAAATGAAAACCCGCAGGCATGAGGATGAAATCGGCACCTGTATCTCCATCGAAGGTGCACAGGTAACCAACCAGGAGCCCGTTGCCACCTCACCTGGGACACAGATTTCGATTAAAAATTTATTTTTCAATACGCCTGCCAGAAGGAATTTCCTTAAAAGTAATCCGGTAGAAATGCGCCATATTCTGGATGAATTTCAACGTGTAGCATTGGCGCACCCTGCTGTATTTTTTAGTCTGCACCATGATGGCACCGAGATTTTTAACCTGCCAAAAGGCAATTTAAAACAACGTATTGTCCACCTTTTTGGCAACAACTATAACGAACGCTTGGTTCCTGTTGAAGAGGAAACGACCATTATTAACTTAAAAGGCTATATCGGCAAACCTGCTTTTGCAAAGAAAACCAGGGGCGAACAGTTCTTTTTTGTGAATAACCGTTTCATTAAAGATCCGTATTTAAACCACGCGGTAAGTTCGGCTTTCGAAGATTTATTACCAGACGATAGTTATCCGCTGTATGTACTGTTTATAGAGATCGATCCATCAAAAATTGATGTAAACGTTCATCCCACTAAAACAGAGATTAAATATCTGGATGAAAAATCCATTTATGCAATCATGAAATCGGCAGTAAAACGTTCAATTGGCCGTTATAACATTTCGCCGACTTTAGATTTCGATCAGGAAACAGGTTTTAGCAATATGATTACCCATAAAGCGGTTGAAGATATTGTTCCACCAAGCATTAATTTCAATCCTGATTTTAATCCATTTGCCATCGATAGCAGTTCTACATCGGGTTACGCTTCATCACCAAGAAATTATGAAGCCAAACCGAGTGCTAAAAACTGGGGTTCGCTTTACGAAATAACTGAACAGCCAATTGTAGAACAAACCTCTATTTATGCTGACGAAACGGTTTTAGAAACCAAGCAAAAGCAGTACATGCAATTGCAC
>NZ_JBFTQI010000654.1:0-3414 GCF_056398925.1 Pedobacter sp. 01T416_2 | reverse complement strand
TTTTGCAATTGCAGATAATGTTTATATGTTCCAGCAGTCTAAACGCCTTCCCGATGCTGAAAACGTAAATCCATATGGGGAATATAATGGCGGGGGATATCCTATCCCAAGAAAATATACACTTGGTTTGGAACTTCAATTTTAATTTTAACACTATGAGACAGCACTTAAAAACTTTAAGCATATTAAGTTTAGTTATATTAATAACTCCACTTATTTCTTGTAAAAAAATATTGGAGCAGGAACCAAAAAACTCTACTTATTTAGAAAAATTTTGGAAATCAGCAGGTGATGCAAGAAGTGCATTAGCTGGTAATTATGCATTGCTTCGCAATGCTTGTACAGATAAGGAAAACCGTTACTATATGTATGGAGATGCCATTGCCAAGAATTATTTTACAATTCAGTATAATGGGGATGGGCTTGAAGGTATACAAAATGGTGATTTTACTTTTCAGTATAACATAAACTCACTGGCTAATTATACGCTATACTATAAAACGATTGCGATGTCTAACATCGTTATTGCTAATGTAGGCAAGATGACTGATGCCCAACTGAAAGACACAGATGATCCTATAGCGTTTAAAAACAACATAACGGGGCAGGCAATGTTTATCCGTGCTTTAAGCTATTTTATGATGGTAAGGGTTTGGGGTGATGTCCCCTTGGTTACTACAGCTTATGACGATCCAATCACAGCGCCACAACTTCCGAGAAGTTCGAGAGCAGATGTTATGAAGCAAATTGAAACCGATTGCAGAAATGCCATCAATTTATTGACCTGGAATTATATTAATATTGGCGATGCAAAAGTGACCGCCAATAAAGGGTCAGCATATGCATTATTGGCCCACCTATACCTATGGAGAGCTACGATGTCTGACGTTAGCAAAGATGCGCCAAATTTAACTGACGTAAATAGTGCAGATACGACAATTACTACTTTAATACAAAAGGGAGGATATAGCCAGACAGATACTGCAAATTATAAATCAACCTTTGTAGGCCGTTCTACTGACGGAATATTCGAGATCAATATGAGTGAGAATACATTAGAAGGTTCTAATTCCAGCATTGGTACGAGATTCCTTAGCGGTGCTTATATCAATACATATTCTAATAATCCAAGATTTTATGTTGTTCCACGTTTTCTGACAGATCAATTTGGATCAAATTCTAACGATATTCGCTTTACCAAAAACTTCGACCTTTCAAATCCTGAAAGACCAATTTGTACAAAATACAGCAATATAATTTATAGAAATCCCGGACAGAAATTAGATGCTTACTTGAGTAATAACATGATTATTTTCCGTTTAAGTGATATGAAGTTGCTAAAAGCGGAAATCGCATTATACAAAAATGATGCAGCCACAGCGACCACTATCATCAATGAATTCAGAACAAGGAATAATCGTAATCCTACACTTGTACAAAATGGACTTTCTGTAAGTGGAGTAATGGATGAGTATATTAAGGAAAGAAGTAAGGAAATGTATCTTGAGGGGCACTTGTTCTTTGATCTTTTACGTACCAGACGCTATGGTAATGTTGTGGACTGGCTTACGGAAACCAGGTTTAGAAGAGAAGGGTTTTATTGGCCGGTAGATCCTGCACTATTCAGGGAAAATCCAAATCTTAAACAAACAACCTATTGGCTTGGAAAAGTTTAACTATTTAGTATTAAATCATGAAAAAATATATCATAGCTGTAATAGCGATTATAACCGCCGCATTTACGTCCTGCAAAAAGGATAGCTACAAGAATGATGGGGGTATTAGTAATGCCTTTGTTAATATGACAACATATGACTATTTGAAATCTAACCCAAAGTTTGATTCTTTAGTTAAGGTTATTGACAAGGCAGGTTTGAAAGATGCTGTAAATGGAAATATAACTTTTTTTGTTACGACAAATTACGGAATTGTGGACTATGTCGCGGCGAAGAAGAATCAACAGGCGATAAAAATTGGTAAAGAAAACTTTGATTTTGGGATTAAAGATATTCCTTCTCAAGAATTGAGTGATTCCTTGAAAACATACATGTTTGCGGGTAAAATTAACCGTGATCAAATGACAATCTCCGGTAAACTTTATGATAGTATGCTTGGTTCAATTCCTAATGTACAGTATCTGATTAAGCTAAGAAGGACGTTTGATTATAACGCTTATGTAAGTAATGTAGATTACGTAACTTATACCAAAGTGATTGGTACCAGAGATGATCGTGAGCCAAATCAGGATGATATTCCAGATAATCAAAAAGATAAGGCTGTTGATTGYCAGACTTCAGGGATTATTACTACAACCGGAATCGTGCATGTGCTCAATGGAAATCATAGGTTGTTTTTTAATGCCCAGTCGTTAGGTAACTAAGACTACCTGTGAAAAACAATATGTTAACCTCAATAATGTATAATTATGAAAACAAAATATATTTTAGGTTTTTTTGCGCTGCTAAGTATAGCAGCATGTAAAAAAATAAAACAAGGCTTTCAAAGTGATGCTATTAGATATAAAGACAATAATATCTACGCTAAAAGAGGCTTGATTTTATATCAGTCTGATAGGATAAATGCCGATGGCTCTACACCGCCATATACATTTAAACTTCTTAATCTTCGACGCGAGGATGGATCTCCTGCTCCTTCTCAATTTAATACCGAGTATGAAATTACTACGTTTAAAGCTGGGATGTCATTTGATGCTACTACTGATACTACTGTAGCATTGCTAAATAAAAAGAGAGAGACAGTTAAGCGATTGCCTATGTACTTCAATGAAGCCAGCGGTCAGCTTACTTTTAATAAGGCTTCTGCCAATTTACCCTTAGGTAAATACTATTATGATGTAGAAATGACAAATGTAACGGGTACAAAATTATTTCCTAAATTGGCTACGATAAATGTGGTAGACCCTGAATTGGAAGATCTTTTTGTAGTAACTGATAATGTTGCTAATGGATTTAATGATATAACAGGAGTTGCAACAGCAATGCGTAACCCAACCATTACCTGTACCAAAATATCAAATTCAGGTGCACGCGCAATTTTGAAAATGGTTGATAAGAATGGACGTACATTTAATCCGAAAGCCGGCGAGATCATTCAAAGAGGAGACCGTCCAGTTTTTGAAAACTATGCAAAGTTTAACCCCGTTATCAAAACGGATACCGCGATGATATGCGACTTTGAAGTTGCGCCGTTTCCACTAACGAAGTATATAACGCCTACAACCGATTGGGGATTTCTAATGTATTATCGAATACCTAGTCAATTTGTTACTATTGATAATTTTCCATCTTCACCGGGTTTTTCTGTGAATCCAAGATGGTCGTGGCAATTGAAGCTTGAGGGTACTTATGTAATCCAGATAAAATTTCCTGATGTAACAAAAAAATAGTGATGAAG
>NZ_JBFTQI010000653.1:0-3415 GCF_056398925.1 Pedobacter sp. 01T416_2 | reverse complement strand
CTTTAACCGGAATTTCGTATTGTTTAAGCAGATTGACGGATAAAAGTGTATGGTTAATGCTGCCTAAATAATTTTGTGAAACCAGTATCACTTCAACATTCAACTTTTTGATCAGGTCGATAATCAGCTCTTTTTCGTTTAAGGGTACCATTAAACCCCCAGCACCTTCAATAATCAAATTGTTCTCCGTTAAAGGCATATTGATTTTGTTCAGATCAATCTCAATACCATCTAATCTCGCTGATAAATGCGGTGATAGGGGTTGTGTTAATCTGTAGCTTTCCGGGTGGATAACGGTTTGCGTATTGCTTATTAAACTACCTAATGTTATGCTATCGCTGGTATCTAAATCTCCCGATTGGATTGGTTTCCAATAATCTGCTTTTAGTTTTTCGGTTAAAATGGCACTGATTAATGTTTTTCCRATACCTGTTCCAATGCCTGTGATAAAATATTTAGCCATTTAATTCAATTCTTTAAGATGGTTAACCAACGAAATAATTTCCTCGTCGGTATTAAAGTTGTGAAGACAGATTCTGAGCCGTTCTTTGCTCAAAGCTACTGTTGGGCTTAATATTGCCCGTACATCAAAACCTTTGCTTTGCAGTGCCGTAGCGGCCAGTTTAGTCGCTTGATTTGATGAAAACAAAATACCCTGAATAGTACTTTTGCTATCAAGTGCACTAATGTTTTGCTCTTTTAACATTTTTCTAAACAATGCAATTTTTTGATGAATCAGCTGATGATCAATTTTATTTAAGTGTTGGTATGCCGATCTAACTGCAACTATATTATGAATGGGAGCAGCTGTGGTGTAAATGAACGATCTTGCAAAATTAATAAGGTAATGGCGTAAGTTTTTACTTCCTAAAATAATGGCTCCGTGTACGCCTAAGGCTTTTCCAAAGGTTACAATTCGTGCAAATACTTTACTGGTCAGGTTAAGCTGGCTGATTAATCCGCTGCCACTTGCACCAAAAACTCCCGTAGCATGAGCTTCATCTACAATCAGGTTGGCCTGGTAGCGTTCGCAAAGGTTAGACACGTCTATTAATGGTGCAATATCTCCATCCATAGAATAAACACTTTCTACCACCACAAATATGTTTCCTTTTGCCAGTTTCAGTTTAGTTTCAAGATCGTTTATATCGTTATGAARAAATTTATAACGTGTAGCATGACTTAACCTACAGCCATCTATAATACTCGCATGAATCAATTCGTCAGTGATAATCGTATCGCCACGCTGCGGGATGCTCGATAATAGCCCTACATTGGCATCATAACCGGAATTAAAGATCAATCCACTTTCAGCCAGGTGAAAATCGGCAATAAACTGTTCGGTTTCTTCAATAAATGCGGTATTTCCGCTTAACAGTCGCGAACCACCAGCTCCGTTCAGGTAATTAGGGAGTGTGGCTATGGTATCGTCGATCAGTTTTTTTAATTCACTAGATCTAGCAAAACCTAAATAATCATTAGAACAAAAATCAAAAGGAGGAATGTTCGTCGATAAATTCCTGATCGAAAGGTTATCTTTTCGTTCCTGAAGTTTGCCGTTAAGAAACTGTTCAATTTTGCTCATCGGTCAAAAGTAAAAAAAGCGCCCCGAATAATCGGAACGCTTTCAAAAATATAATTAATTAATGTTTGAGCTATTTATCCTTGTGCAGGAGGATTAGAAACTACAGGTGCTTTGTCTTTTTTACCTCTTCCACCCATYCCTTTTCTCATTTTCTCACCCTTTTCTTTGGCTTCGGCGCGGAAAGCATCCATTTTGGTTTTTTGTTCAGCAGTTAAAATGTCATCTATTTTAGCTTTTTGCTCATCAATAGCGGCTTTGCGTTCTTTCATTTTGCCTTTCATATCGCCTTGATCAGCAGATCTCCAAGCCTCCATTTTCTTTGCGTTTTCCAATTCAATGGCGTAAATTTTGGTCTTTTGATCAGCGGTTAAGCTTAGCTGTTTCTCTAATCTGGCGGTAACCTTTTCTGCTCTTTGCTCGGCAGTCATTTTAGGCATTGCCCGTCTTACTCTCTTTGTAGTGTCTTGAGCAAATGCAGCGGTTAATCCCATTACTGCAATTGCTATTGTTAAAATTGCTTTTTTCATGTTCTGTTTTTTATGTGTTTGTTAAATGAATAGATACATAAAAACGCAAACGGTTTAATCGGGCCTTGTTAAAAAAAGTTAATTTTTATTTAATTGAGAGATTGACTTCTGCATTTGCGCCATCATCTGAGTCAAAGTTTCCATTGTTGGATCTGGTGCAGGTTCTGGTAATGAGGTAGATATATATGCCTTGGCTTTCCAGATTTCCAGGATGTCGTCGGCAGCAATTGTATAGGCATCATATACCTTATTGTCTGATATCAGCTTTAAATCTTTATTCTCTCTGAAACGGTTACCCGCTCTTTTGTATACTACACCTTCATTTTTACTAATCACGATGTACGTTTCGCCGGTTTTTACTTCATTCCAGTTATCCAGGTATTCGCCAATAATCACACTACCTGGTTGAACTGGTAACATACTATCGCCCATAATTTCAAAAGCCCTAAAGGTACCTTGTCTTAATGCAGCTAATGGAAGTTGGAATTTAGGTAGGTCGCTAATATATTGAGGATCAGAAAAACCGTTCAAGTAACCAGCGCTTGCTTTAACCGGAACCAATTCGATATTTTCGCGATCGTTCTGATCAACAGAAATGCTCAGTACCCTTAGGTTGGATCCCTGGCTTTTTGGCTTCGGTTTCCAGCTGTCAGATATTTTCTCATTGATGAATTCATCGATGGTAAGATCAAAGTATTCGGCTATTTTTTTTAGCAAATCATATTTAGGTTCCGCCCGGTCTTCCTCGTAAGCCCCGATGAGCGATCTCTTGATTTCCATTATATCAGCGAAATTTTGCTGTGTATGGCCTTTTTTCTTCCTGAGGTACTTTAAATTATTTGAAATATTTGACATAAAAATAAATTTTAAAATAAATTTGGAATTACTAAAATAGTTAGTAATTTTATGCTCATAAAGTTAGTAATATTATTTTGATTTGCAAGAGGGTATACTAAATAGTTTAGTTTTAAGTTTTAAACACAAGATCATGAAAAAGTTTGTTTATATCGTTACCGACAGAAATCGTACAAGTATGCACGTGGGCATGAGCTCTGATTTAATGAAGACGCTGGATTTCTACAAACAGATGCCAAACTTATTTTTTGATAACGGGCAACAATTAACCCGCCTTGTTTATTTTGAAGAGTTTAAAACAGAAGCACAAGCTTTGCTGCGTTTTAAATCAATTAGCCGGTTTACACGCATGCAAAAAGAACGTTTGGTAAGATCTTGTAATCCAGATTGGATTGATTTAACTATAGGGCTCGATTTCGAAAATATTCTTTTACATCGGAATATAAGC
>NZ_JBFTQI010000652.1:0-3416 GCF_056398925.1 Pedobacter sp. 01T416_2 | reverse complement strand
GAGCAGAGATAACACAGCTACGGGAAGTATCATTCCTTCTTACCGTGAAGACTGGGTTTTCCGTACTACTTATAATTATGCAGGCAAGTACAGTTTCGAATATAATGGGGCTTATAATGGCTCTGAGAAATTCGGCCCTGCTTATCGCTTTGATTTCTTTTCATCTGGTGGACTTGGATGGATGATTTCTGAAGAAAAGTTTATGAAACCGATCAAATTCATCAACTCTTTAAAGTTACGCGGATCTTATGGCGAAATTGGCGATGATGGTGGTTCTCCAAGATTTGCATTTTTAACGAATTGGGCATTTGGCGGAACAACACCGCTCGGTATTACCGGAGAAGCCGCTGAAAATAGTCCTTACAATTGGTATAGGGAAACTGGTGTAGGTAATCCAAACGTGCGTTGGGAGAAAGTGGCGAAGAAAAATATTGCACTCGACTTTGGTATCCTGGGAAACACGATTTCTGGAAGTGTAGATTTCTTTCAGGATGACCGTAGCGATATTCTTACTGGTACTTCTCGGGCTGTACCAAGTTATTATGGTGCTCAACCGCCTACATTTAACGTTGGTAAGGTGCGGTCGAGAGGTTATGAAATTGATATCCGGTTCAACAAAAAAATCACCAGCAATTTTACCGCGTGGGCTAATATCAATTATACCCATGCAAAAAACAAAGTGATTGACGCCGACGTGGCCGAGCTATTGCCAGAATATGCTAAGCCTATCAATAAACAGATTGGACAGGCTTATTCTTATGTGAGCGCTGGTTATTACAATACTTGGGATCAGCTTTATGGAAGTACCATGCACAATGCTAACGACCAATTGAAAATCCCAGGAAACTATCATCTGGTAGATTACAATGCAGATGGGATAATTGATGCGAATGATAACATTCCTTATGGTTATTCTGGCGCTCCTGAAAACACCTACAATGCAACTATAGGTTTTGAATGGAAAGGATTTAGCGCATTTGCTCAGTTTTACGGTGTGAACAATGTTACCCGCCAGGTAGTGCTCGGATCTTTTTCAGGAAAGAATACAGTTGCCTATGATGAAGGAAGTTATTGGTCAAAAGACAATACAAATCCTGATGGTCCGATGCCACGTTGGGAAACAACGCCAGCGGGTTTTTATACGGCAGACAGGTATTTCTATGATGCTTCTTACCTGCGCTTAAAAAATGCTGAGGTTGCTTACACTTTTAGGCAAGATTGGGTTAAAAAAGCAGGAATCTCGAGCATACGTATATTCTTAAATGGAAACAATTTACACGTGTGGACTAAGATGCCGGATGACCGTGAAGCAAATTATCAAAGTGCGGGCGGACAGGGCTGGGCATCGCAGGGTGCATATCCAACTGTAAAACGCTATAATCTAGGCGCTAATTTCATTTTCTAAACATGATCATTATGAAAAAATATATAACACGCCTATTATTGATAGGAATGATTTGGGCGGGAACCGGCATGGTATCTTGTAAAAAATATTTAGACAGAGATCCTGAAGCAACTGTGTCAGCAGAATCGGCCTTCAAAGACTTTCGCAGTTTTCAGGGCTTTACCGAAGAGCTATATAATTGTATTCCAGATTTTACCAACCGGTACTGGACCAACAGTTTCAACTGGGGTGAAGACGAAATCCAGTCTACAGTTCAAAATTTCCACTTCGTTAACAAAATAGATAACGGCGATTTTTGGGGCTGGCAAAGAGAGTTTGATGGATGGGGAGCTGGATTTTTAGATAATGCCAACGCGAATACAAATAATGATCGTTTTACCAAGGGCCTATATCCACTGGCCTGGTATGGCATTCGTAAAGCGAATTTAGGCCTCGAGAACCTAAACCTGATGGCAAACGCAACCGACGAAGAACGTAACCTGATCAGAGGTCAGCTATTATTCTTTAGAGGTTGGTTCCATTTCCAGCTCATGCAATATTTTGGGGGGCTACCATACATTGATAAAGTATTGCCAGCCGATGAAGAATTGAGATTACCAAGGCTAAAGTATCAGGAATGTGCAGCAAAGGCAGCACTGGATTTAAGAGCCGCTGCCGATCTTTTGCCAATTAATTGGGATAATACAACAGCCGGGATCCAAACCCTGGGTAAAAACCAATTACGCATCAATAAAATCATGGCATTAGGTTATTTAGGTAAAAACTATCTGTGGGCCGCTAGTCCATTAATGAACCTAGAATCTACCGGTAGCAAAACTTACAATGTAGAACTGAGTAAAAAAGCGGCTGCTGCATTTGCCGAGTTATTGAAACTAACAGAAAGTGGCGCTGCTCCTCATAAGTTATTGCCTTTTGCACAATACAGTACCAATTTTTATACAACTGGCCAAAATTTCTTAATCCCGGGAGGTACTGAAGTAATATTTACGGGGCCATATTGGGGAGCACATGGTTCAACCTATGGCACTGCAAAACAATATACACCAGCAATTGTAGGGGCAGATGCATTGGTATTTGCGCCTACCGCAAATTACGTTAATTATTATGGGATGAAAAATGGTTTGCCCATTTCGAATTCTGCCCAGGCTGATCCTAGTGGCTCAGGATATGATCCGCAATTTCCTTGGCGCGACCGCGATCCAAGGTTCTATAATGATATTATATATGATGGAGTTAAAGTGGTGCAGGGAACTTTAGCCGCGAATATGGAGCCACACCGATATGCAAACCTTTTCACAAACGGAAGTTATAGAGATGAACGTTCTGGTAGCCGTACAGGGTATATGATGTTCAAATTTGTGCCCAGAACTGCCAATAACTTTGATCAGGGCTGGAATTACGGACAAAACCTGAATATTAAGGTTTCATATATGCGTTTGGCCGATATCTACCTGATGTACGCGGAATCGGTTGCTACAGGGTACGATTCCCCAAGCGCAACCGCAGAGGGATTTAGCAAAACTGCCGTAGATGCAATCAATGTGATCCGAGATCGTGCTGGTGTTGGACGTGTTGCCGCACAGTTTTTAGTATCTACAACAGAGTTTATGAAAGAAGTAAGGCGCGAACGTGCTGTTGAACTTGCCTTTGAAGGGCATCGGTTTAATGATCTTCGCCGCTGGCATTTGCTTGCTGAAGTGCCTTATACCTTAAAAACATCCGCAGAATTTGATCGCGCTGCTCCTTTAAGCCCTACGGTCGACACCAAATTAAATAAGGTCGTAAACTATCGTGAGCGATTAATATTACAGCGTCCGTTTAGTGAAAAGCATTATTGGTTGCCACTTAAACGAGCAGACGTAAATATGTATAAGGAGTTTGCGCAAAACCCTGGATGGTAAGGTAGTTCATGATCACAAATAATTAAAGACAAGAATGATGAAATTTTTAAGAAATGCATTGGCGCTGTGTGTCTTTTTTACACTGTTTGTCGGTGTAATCAAAGGTCAGG
>NZ_JBFTQI010000651.1:0-3425 GCF_056398925.1 Pedobacter sp. 01T416_2 | reverse complement strand
CCGTAAATGTAAAAATAGTTCTAATCAATTGAAAGAAACCATAGTAAGGTAACGCGTTTATTTCAAATAGTTTATCAATTGGGTTATATAGCTGGCTATTTTTGAAGAGGCATTTTTTAATTTGGAAAACAACGTTTAGCGTTTCATGGCGGTTTTCAGTCCCGCTTTTGCTGCAACAAAAGCAGAAAAAGCTTTTGGTTTCCGCTCCAATCGGGTTTATTTGACAAAGGATAAAGTATATGGCCAATTAGAGTAGATAAATATGTATTTTATATCTGTGTGCATCCTTTTTATCTGTGGTTAAACTACAGCGTTTAAATGGTACTTTACTGAACCTGTTATAGCACATTAATTTAAATATCTTTATCTTGTTTTTGTTAATACAAAGGTTACATAGATTTTAAACGGGTGTTCTTATAAAAATCTACTTTTGATTTTTTGTATAATCATATCATATCATATCATATATGAAACGAGTATTTATTTCTGCGCTAATGTTATTCATTTTTACCGCCTCTTTCGCTCAAAAATTTAACTGGAACAAAAACCAGGTAATTGCCCACCGCGGAGCATGGAAGAAAAATAATTTTCCTCAAAATTCTATCGCTTCTTTAAATGAAGCCGTAAAGCTGGGTTGTTATGGATCGGAATTCGATGTATGGATGACGGCAGATAATGTCTTGGTTATTAATCACGATCCAGAATTTCAGGGTTTGGTTATCGAGAAAGTAAACTATGCTGATTTATTGACCAAAACGATGAGCAATGGCGAAAAAATTCCAACGCTTGAGGCTTATTTATTGGAAGGTAAAAAGCAAAGAACAACCAAACTGATTTTAGAGATCAAACCTTCATTGGTTAGTAAAGAACGTGGAATTGAGGTGACCAATAAATGTGTTGAAATGGTTCAGAAACTCAAGGTAGTGGAGTGGACGGAGTATATCAGTTTTGACTACGATTACTGTAAAAGGATTTTAGCGCTCTTGCCAAAAGCAAAAGTGGCCTACTTAAAAGGCGAAATTAGTGCTGAGCAAATGAAAGCAGATAAATTAACCGGGGTTGATTATCATTTTAGTGTTTACCAAAAAGATGGGTGGATTGAAAATGCCCACAAGTTAGGCTTAACAGTAAATGCCTGGACGGTAAACACTGTTCCCGAAATTCAATGGCTTTTGGCACATCAGGTTGATTATATCACCACTAACGAGCCAGAATTGACCTTCGAAGAGCTTAAAAAAACACCTGTTGCAACGGGTTGGAAACTGAAATGGGCTGATGAATTTAACGATGCCGGATTACCATTAGCAAAAAATTGGAGTTACGATGTAGGTGGAAAAGGTTGGGGCAATAATGAGCTTCAATATTACACCGAAGCAGATAGTACAAATGCAATTGTAAAAAAAGGGAGTCTGAATATTACTGCGGTAAAAGCAGACAAGGAAAACAACCATTATACTTCTGCCAGATTGGTAACGAAAAATAAATTCGATTTTAAATACGGAAGGGTAGAAGTTCGTGCCATGTTGCCAAAAGGCAGGGGCTTATGGCCTGCCATATGGGCTTTACCAACCGAAGGGAAATACGGCGGCTGGCCAAAGAGCGGCGAAATCGATATTATGGAACATGTAGGTTATGATCCGGATAGCGTTCATGGAACGGTACATACCGAAAAATTTAACCACGTAATCAAAACGCAGGTTGGCAAGGCCTTAAAGGTTGATAATCCTTATACCGAATACCATATTTATGCGGTAGAATGGTTTGCAGATAGAATAGATTTCTTTATCGATAACCAAAAATACCTCACTTTTAAAAATACCAAAAAAGGGTCTGGCGATTGGCCATTCGATCAAAACTTCCACCTTATTTTAAATGTAGCTGTAGGTGGTGGTTGGGGCGGAAAAAAAGGAGTAGATGAGTCTATTTTCCCCGCAAGTATGAAGGTTGATTATGTAAGAGTGTTTCAGAAGTAAAGGTTTGTTAGCTCAAGAGTTCATCGGCCATTAGTTTATTAGTCGACGGTCATAATTAGATTGACTAAGAACTTCATGCTGATTAGCACTATAAATTAACTGTCGACTGAAAATTGCCAATTGACAACTGAAATTATAACTTGCGGTATCTAAGCTATATTGTATAATTTATGGACTCACGTAGAGAATTTCTAAAAAAAGCGGCCTTGTTTGCCGGAGCCACTGGTATGGCCAATACCTTGCCCAGTTCGGTATTAAAAGCCATGTCGATTAACCCTGAACCGGGTAGTACATTTTACGATGCAGAACACATTGTTTTCTTGATGCAGGAGAACCGTTCTTTCGATCATATGTTCGGTAAAATGAAAGGTGTTCGCGGGTTTAATGATCCCCATCCACACATTCAACCTGATGGAAACAAGGTATGGTTGCAAAAGGATGGCCAGGGTTATACCTATGCCCCCTTTCATGTGGATATTAACAAAACGAAAATCACCTGGCAAGGCGGTTTACCACATTCGTGGAATGACCAGGTAGCCGCACAAAATGGTGGCCGTTACGATAAATGGTTGCCCGTTAAAACACCAATGACATTGGCTTACTACGATCGGAATGATATTCCTTTTTATTATGCCATGGCCGATGCTTTTACCATTTGCGATCAGCATTTTTGCTCATCGCTAACGGGAACAACACCAAACAGATTGTTCTTTTTTACAGGAACCGTTCGTGGAGAAAAAAGTGCAAACCGGGTTGCGGTGGTGAATAACGATCAGGCCGAATCGCAAAATGATGTATTTGTAGATTGGCCAACTTTTCAGGAAACATTAGAAGATAATGGTATCGATTGGCGCATTTACCAAAACGAATTATGGACCTCCAAACTCCCGGAAGGTGAAATAGATGATTGGTTGGGTAATTATGGCGATAATCCTGTAGAGTACATCAGTAGACACAACGTTAAATTATCAGCTTACTTTAGAAAAAATGGCGATAATACCGTTAAACCAGCTTTAACCGCAAAAGAGGTTCAGGAGAAATACGATAAATTATCACAAAAGGAAAAAAACTTAGTAGATAAAGCGTTTACCACAAACATTTCTCAAAAAGATTATCTCGACCTTGAACCATTTACTTTTAAGAACGATCAAGGGAAGTCGGAAACGATTAATGTGCCGAAAGGCGATATTTTCCATCAGTTTAGAAAAGATGTAGATAGCGGAAAATTACCAACGGTTTCGTGGTTGGTTGCGCCTCAACGCTTTTCTGATCATACCAGCTCGCCATTGTACGGTACCTGGTATGTAAGCGAAGCGCTAGATATTTTAACCAAAAACCCAGAGGTTTGGAAAAAAACAATTTTTGTTTTAACCTACGATGAAAATGATGGGTATTTCGATCACCAGCCACCTTTTGTGGTGCCAAACCCTGATGATTCAACCAGCGGAAAGG
>NZ_JBFTQI010000650.1:0-3426 GCF_056398925.1 Pedobacter sp. 01T416_2 | reverse complement strand
GAACGGGTACCACAATAGAATTGTGTAGCAGAACCAAAACCCGGAACACCTATGTTCTGGATAGAAAAAATCATTTCATTAGATTGCTCGTTAGCCGTTTTAAATAATGCGCTGTAATTGGCAAACAAACCATAACCGGCATCTTTCACTTTTTGAAAATCGGCTACTGCCAAGTCCCATTTCTGAGTGTACATATAGGCTTTACCACGCAGGGCATAAGCTGCACCTTTGGTGATGTGCCCGTAATTTGCATTTCCACCGGCATAACGATCAGGAAGATTTGGCTCTGCAATAACCGCAGTTAAATCACTGATTACCAAGGCCCAAACTTCGGCTTCTGTAGAACGTGGTTTATTTGCTTCTTCAGGAAGAAATGGCTCTAAATAAATAGGTACACCTTTATATAACTGATTAAGTCTTAGATAAAAATAAGCCCTTAAAAACTTGGCTTCTGCAATATACCTGGCTTTTTTTTCAGGCGATGAAGGCGATTGTAATGGAATGAATTTAATGGCTCCATTTGCACGCTGAATACCTTCATAAAGGTTTCTCCAATGATCACTAAAATAAGAATTACCTGGCGTTATCGTTCCAGACAGTAAGGATTCAGCTCCAGAAGTTTGCCCGGTAAAACCTAAACAATCCATTTGGTAAAGATCTAAACCAGATGCACCACCTGTAGACCATCCATATCTTAGTTGTGAATAAACTCCTGCTATGCCCTGATCAGTTAAGTTATCAGTAGTCCACATCATTTCTGATGCCACTTGCGATGGAGGTGTAGTGTTTAAAAAATCCTTTTTACAACCTGTAGATACAGCTATTGCGAATATTATTGTTAAAATCTTTTTCATTTTGTGTCCGTTAAAAAGTAACATTTAAGCCTAAAGAATACTGGCGCATAGTTGGATAAGATACACCTGCACCAATTTCAGGATCTAAGCCCGGATAATTTGTAATGGTAAACAGGTTTTCTCCCGATAGGAAAATTCTTGCTCTGCTCATGGCTGCCTTTTTAGAAATTTTTTCCGGCAGCGTATAGCCGATCTGTAAGTTTTTTAATTTCAGGTATGAGGCATTGTACAAATAAAAATCACTGGCTACCGCTGCATTCTGCGCATCCGTAGTGTTTTTAAGTCTTGGATATTTTGCCGTAATGTTATTGGCGGGATCGTTTGGATTTGCATCGTTGTAATAATAATGATCGTTTGCAATTAAGGTGCTTACTGCATTACCAAGAGATACAACAGAGTTGTTATAACCTGTAGCATTCCAGTAATACCACATACCTGCGCTACCCGACCATAGCATAGAAAGATCTATGTTTTTATATGATAAATTCATATTAAAGCCATAATTAAACCTTGGCGTAGATGATTTATTCATAAACTGATTATCAAAGCTATTACCGTAAATTCCATCACCATTATTATCGGCATAAATTAAATCGCCATAATAAATTTTGGTTTTACTTACGCCACCGGTTGGCTGGAAAGAATATCCGGCAGCAATCATTGCATTTAACCAATCCATATCAGACGGTGTACGGATCATACCGTCTTTGGGTCCGCCATTTACATTTACCTTACCATCAGTAAAATAATTTCCATTGCCTTTATAAACGGTTTGCAGGTAGTATTCATTAAATTCATGACCATCTAAAATACGGTTAGTTCCACCGCTGGAAATTTTACCGATGTTTGAAGTATATACGCTATTACCTAACGCATCTGTTATGTAGCCAGCTTGGAATGGGCCCAAGTATGTTTTAATCCGGTTAAAGTTATAGGCAAAGTTACCCGATACACCGTATTTAAAATCGCCGATTTTATCATTATAACCTAATGTAATCTCTAACCCTTTGTTAGACATTTCTGCAATATTTTTAGTTGCCGCAGTAGCAGTTCCTGATGCTAACGGAATAGTTGGTGTAAATAAAATTTTGGATGTTTGTTTACTATACAAGTCTATCTCAAAATTCATTTTACCATGCAACAAATTACCATCTAAACCAATATTACTGGTTGTGGTGGCTTCCCRAACCAAAAACGGATTGGCAAACTTACCTGCTATTAATCCACTGGCTTGTGCACCATTAAATGAATAGTTGGTACCATTGTAAAGTGCCTGATAATCGTAATTACCCTGAGAAGCTACAGTACTCATTACATTATTACCGGTTTTACCCCACGATGCACGAAGTTTCAGGTTGCCAACATAATCGTTCAAGCTGCTCATAAAAGATTCCTGAGAAATGCGCCATCCGGCAGAGAAAGCCGGGAAGAATCCCCAACGATAATCTGGAGCAAATTTTGAAGAACCATCATACCTGAACACGCCTTCAAAAAGATATTTGCTTTTGTAGGCATAATTTAAACGCCCATAAACCGAACGTATAGCATAATCGTACTCGCCACCTGATGCCGATGTTACTGCAGTAGCAGAACCTAATGTGGTAATCGATTCATCATATAAGCCTTTTGACGATGCGCCAATATTATAATAGTTATAGTAGTTTTGGTTGTAACCTGCTAATGCACTAATATCATGGCTTTTAGCAATGGTAGTGTTGTATTTTAAAATATTATCTACGGTTATTCCATAGTTTTTATTAAAACCATAAGTTGTAGTTAGCTGATCGGCCGTAGTTTTTGCTACTTTTAATGTGTTGCTTGCAAAATTCCATTTTTCGAAAGTAATAGCATGGTTATTAAACTCTTCCTGACGGGTTTGATAGTTAAAACGGGTTTCAAAATCTAAACCTTTTAAAATATCAAATCGTGCAAAAACGGTTGTGTTAATGCGGGTTTCGTTATCGGCACCGCCTGTACCATATAAATATTGGGTAATGTTATTTGCGGTTGACGATTCTTCAGCAGCAGCAGGAAAACCATATTTCCCATCCCAAACTGGAAATACACCCGGTGTAGTTTGACGCAAAAAGTTAAACGCATTATCGGTATTAGCTAAACCATAGGTTTGATAAGAAGCAAAAGTTTGTGTACCTAATGTTAAAAATTTAGCCACTTTCGATTCTAAGTTGATACGCAAATTGTATTTATCAGAACCGGTATTTGCCATTGTACCCGGGTTATTAAGATATAGCGCCGATAATAAAAACTTAGTATTTTCAGATCCTCCGTTTAATGAAAGACTGTGTTGTTGTGTAATATTGTTTTCGAAAATAGCATCGCCCCAGTTTGTATTTGGGTAAGCAATATAATTTGGTACGCCCTGTGGGGTAAGTCCGTCAGGATTGGCATTTGCAGCTGTCCATTGTGCTATAGTTGCATCTGTATAAATGGGTGTTTGGCCTAAATTACGATAACCTTCATTAACCAAATTCATGTGGGCAACACAATCAGAAATAAAAGTTGGCAAATTTGCAGGCCTCGCAATTGATGCTAAACCAGCATAGCTTATTAC
>NZ_JBFTQI010000649.1:0-3436 GCF_056398925.1 Pedobacter sp. 01T416_2 | reverse complement strand
GCTTTGTGTAGAATTAAAATTTACAGAAAGCCGATAAAATATTAACTTCGGTAAATTTTAACTAAATGAATAAGCTTAAATCAGTTTGTGTGTATTGTGGCTCAAACTTTAATGGCGATGTCGCGCTGCGTAACGCAATAAAGCAATTGGCAGAAACACTTGTAAAACAACAGATCAGATTGGTTTACGGAGGAGGAAGTGTAGGCGTGATGGGTGTATTAGCCAATGATGTACTCGAGTTAGGCGGTTTAGTTACAGGCGTAATTCCGCAGTTTTTAATGGATAAAGAAGTTGGTCATAAAGGGGTAACCGAAATGATCGTAACTGAAAATATGCACCAAAGAAAACAGAGAATGGCCGATTTAAGTGATGGTTTTGTTATTTTGCCAGGTGGTTTCGGCACCCTTGAAGAGTTTTTTGAAGTGTTAACCTGGTTGCAGCTCGGCCTGCACACAAAACCAATCGGCGTATTAAATGTAAATGGTTTTTACGATCCCTTATTTGCCCAAATGGATATGATGGTGCAAAGTAAATTTTTGAAACCGGCCAATCGCGATTTAGTTTTTAATGAAGCAAGTGCCGAAACTTTAATCGATAAAATGGATGATTTTTCTGCCATTCCAGACGAGGTTTGGTTTAGAGAAAGAAATCTGAGTTAAAAATTAATTGTCAAACAACAATAAGCAAATTATTAATTCGCCGGCCGCATAACGCTTGGCGCTAAAAATATACCAAAATGCAAATCATTACCTCCCACGCAGAATTTGAACAATACCTTGGCAAGGAATTAGGCGTTTCTTCATGGCATACCATTACACAAGAACAGATTAATAAATTTGCCGATGCCACATTAGACCATCAATGGATTCATGTAGATGAAGAAAGAGCCCAAAATGAAGGCCCTTTTAAAGCAACCATAGCGCATGGCTATTTAACGCTTTCGTTAATCCCTTACCTCTGGAAAGAAATTGTTGATATCCAAAAATTAAAAATGGAGATCAATTATGGTATCGAAAGTTTAAGATTTGCGCAGGCAGTTACCGTTAACAGCAAAGTACGGCTAAAAGCAAAACTGGCTTCTATTATTAATCTCCGAGGCGTAACCAAAGTAAATATGGCTATCGAAATGGAAATTGAAGATCAAAAGAAACCTGCCTTTAGTGGTGAGGTTGTTTTCTTGTATCATTTTGTGAATTAATAGCTTACAATGTAGCGCATTGTTTATCTTTAACGTTAAATAAGAAAAACAAATGCCTCATGATCGTAAACTGGAAATCTTTAAGTTTTATTTTAATTAGTCTGTTTATCCTATCCTGCCAAATGAATAAAGATCAAAATTTGGCAGCCGATTCGTTTTTGCCGATGCAGATTGGCAATTTATGGTACATGAACGCTCAATCTTATACCGAAATCAAGGATACTGTTCGCATCAATAAAAAGCTTTTTTACAAGTTTTATTCTTTGGTAGGAGGCGATGCAGTGAGTACAGTTTATTTAAGGATCGACGAGCAGAATAAATTGATTGAGGGCTATCCCGATAGTCCTTTGAAAACTTATACCAGAGCTGATTTTAACGCAAAAATAGGCGATAAATTTTTTACAACAGGAGAAAAGGATGAAAATGATAACGAAGTCACTGTTATTCAAAAATCGGATACCGAAATGACTTTTTCATTTGATCCGATTTATCATCCAAATTTAAAAGGATACCCATCGCAGGTAAAATACATAAAAGGTAAAGGCTGGGCCGAAAAGTTTAAAAAGCTTAAGATTGATGGCGTAGTTTATCAAAATTAGCCTTTACGTTTATATACTTTTTCATATTGTTCAATCCATTCTGCAGGTGTAACCTTTCTGATGAGCCCGGCAATTAATGCGTATGGAATATCATCAGGCTTTTTAAAACGGACGCAACCTTTGCCCATATCGAGTTTATATTTAGCGTGTTTAGGATATTCTGTCTGAAACCATTCCAGTAAATCAGTAAAAGCATACAATCCTAAGTGGTGCATAACAATAAAATTCTTTTGCGAACCAATGTTGATAAAAGGTAAAGCCTGTTCTGGTGTACAGTGGTAACCTGCAGGATAAAGCCTGAGTGGAATAACATATCCCAGCATACCATAGGTAATCTGTTCTTCGAAACCAGCTGGCAGATTCTCTAAAATAGTATCTCTCAATTTCGAAACAGGCGCTTTCCTTTCTTCAGGGAGGCTGTTTAAATATTCTTCTGGCGTATTAACAGATGGTTGCATATCAATCTTTATCAAATTTCTTTTTAAACCTACTTACAATTGATGGATTATCGAGTTCTTCTAAACTGCTCAATTCCAGCTCCAGGGCTTTTGTACTGATCTGGATTTCAATTAACGAGATAATGAGCGAGATCATAAAAAATATCAAACTCAGGGCAAAAAGAATTTCGGCAACGGTATTCCACTCCAAATAAATAAAAAACATACAAAAAAGGCAACTGGCAAAGCTAAGTACACCAAAAGCCTGCATGTTTTTGATCAGTCTTAAGCGATAACGCAGGTTTTCGATCTGTTTATGAAGAGCTGCATTTTTATCGCCATCCTCATATTTCGATTTTAAACTTCTCACTAAACTTGCCAAAGCCAGAAAACGGTTGGTATAAGCCAGCATAATTAAGCTGATGGCAGGAAACAATAGCGCAGGAATATTGATGGTTAGTTCCATTTTTCGGATTTACCCAAAAATATCATTTTAAACGGATATCTTTCACATTAACCCCGAAGGACGCAAAGTTTTCATAAGGAATTTTATTATAACCGAAGCACAAATTCTTACGTTTGCGTTGTTTTTTCTTTGTGTACTTGGTGGTTGAAAAACTTAGCACACTTTGCGGTTAAGCCACCAGTAGACCAGAAACCGTTTTGGTCAATATTGTTTTTCTAAAATTAAATTTAAATTGCCACCATGAATATCGAATTCAATAAAAATGAGGATGTAAATAAACAGTTGGTATACGAACTGAAAACCAGACTCAAAAAAATATATTTGGGTGGCGGTGAAAAAAATGCTGCCAAACAAAAAGAAAAGGGAAAGCTATTGGCCCGCGAGCGGATTGCCTATTTAATTGATAAAGATACCAGCTTCTTAGAAGTTGGTGCTTTTACAGCTGACGGTATGTATGCAGAGCAAGGTGGCTGTCCTTCGGCAGGAGTAGTGTGCGGTATTGGCTATGTAAGCGGAAGACAATGTATGATTGTGGCCAACGATGCCACAGTAAAAGCTGGTGCCTGGTTCCCCATGACCGCAAAAAAGAACCTCCGTGCGCAGGAAATTGCTATGGAGAACCGCTTACCAGTGATATACCTGGTTGATAGCGCTGGTGTATATCTCCCGATGCAGGATGAGATTTTTCCTGATAAAGAACATTTTGGAAGGATGTTTCGTAACAATGCTATCATGT
>NZ_JBFTQI010000648.1:0-3443 GCF_056398925.1 Pedobacter sp. 01T416_2 | reverse complement strand
GTTAAAACCTAGCCTTGGTGTTACAATAATAGTTGATTTTGGAGTTCTGCTATTTACTAAATTGTTAGCCACAGCTACTGATGAAGCATTAAACGCAGGGTTCTCTACTGGATTGTTTAAATATACAGGCACCTCTGCTCTTACGCCATAGGTTAATCTGAAATTATCTCTGATACTCCAAACATCTTGAGCATATAAACTAAATTGTGCCATTTTAATTCTAGCTGGCGCTAGTGGATCACTCTTGTCTGTTGAATAAGTCGTTTGATACTGAGTCATTCCAGTTTGAGGAGTAGCCATAAATCCGGCCAGACTTGTGAAACTATAATCACCATAAACGCCTTGTAAGAATACGTTTTTAGTTTTGTAAAATAAATTATCTGTTCCGAATGTAAGACTGTGAGAACCTAATGTTACGTTGAAATTATCTGTCAAAGTAAAATTATCTTGATTTAAGCTATTCGCCTGTGAACTGTAATCTGCACCGAACCTAAAAGTTCCAGCAACCGGATCAGCAATACTAACACTTGGGAACGCCGCACCTGGATCTCTCCTGTCTCTTATGGCTGTGTAAGTTAAACGTAGTAAATTAGAAGCACTATTTGATAACTTAGAGCTTAATTCGGCAACAACAGAAGTCGTTTTATTACTTTGGGCATACCCATTGTTATAGAATGACATAGCTGTTTGAGAATCTGAAATACTATAATTACTTCCCTGAACGTAATTTCCACGGATCATTAATTTATTTTTGTCATTGATGTTCCAATCAATACGACCAAATATATTATCAGATTTTCTAGTTAGATTAATTCCATTAATTTTACCTACGTCATAACCATATTTGTTCATCACAAAATCTTTCAAGGTCTGAGCATTAGCAACACTAATTTTTGATGTGCCATCAGGTCCACCAGGTTGGTTAGCAATAGGTTGGTCTCTGTTTAAACCTTCATAAGCAACGAAGAAAAACAATTTATCTTTAATAATAGGTCCGCCCATGCTTAATCCATATTGAAAAGATTTGAAATCTGTATACTTATTTCTTGTTGTATAACTTCTTCCAACTAAATCTTGGTTTTGATAAGTTCCAAAAGCTGTTCCATGAACCTCATTTGTTCCACTTTTTGTCACAGCATTCATACTTCCACCGGTAAAACCAGCTTGGCTCACATCATAAGGGGATAGTGAAACCTGTACTTGCTCTATCGCATCAAATGGAATTGGGTTAATACCTGCCTGACCACCATTTGTTCCATTACTTGCTAGACCAAAAACGTCAGTTGAGTTAGCACCGTCAATCGTAAATTGATTATAACGTGTGCTTTGTCCGCCAAAGCTTATTCCAAGCGGTGAACCATCTGTACTGCTATTTCTTACTAAAGCAATAGGACTCAAGCGTGCAAAATCATTGATATTTCTCGAAATGGTTGGCAACATATCTAACTGGTTTCTTGAAACAGAAGTAGAAGTTCCTGTTTTATTTCTTCCAATTACCGAACTTCTGCTGCCAGTAACATTTACTTCTGTTAGAAGTACTGAGTTATCAACCAGAACAGGGTCAAGCTTACTGTTTTCACCTAAGTTCAAATAAATATCTTTACTGGTGAAGGGGTGATATCCCACAAAATTAACTTCAATAGTGTAGGGACCACCAACACGCATATTGTTAATTACATAGCGACCTTCGTTGTTAGTTGATACAGAATAAACCGTACCTGTTGGTGTGTGTGTTGCTTTAACACTTGCACCGGGCAAAGTGCCTTTGGCATCCTTAACTGTTCCTGAAATTGATGATGAGGTTACCTGTGCATTAGCACCAATGGTAATACCTACAAATGCAACAATAACCAGTACTAATCTTAAAAGTAAAGATTTCTTCATACTTTGTTTTTTAAATGTTTTTTGTTGTTGAATAATAATCTAATAGGGATATTATGCCGCAAATGTACCCAATAAAATTTAACACATTTTAACATTCAATGTTAAATAATTATTAAGTCGGGCAAAACTTTTCAACATTTAACACATATTGAGCAGAATATAACTTTCAGTTTATCAACACTTTGATCGTATAACTAGATTATTAATAACGAAACTTACAGTTGATTATAATTTACGCAGAAAAGACAGTGTAATGTTGGTATTTTTCCAATAACACCTATCAACAATAAGTTTTTAGGCAAAAACACCATGTAATTTAAACCTATTGTTAAATATTTACTTTTAATCTACAAAAACACCAACACCCAATCAGCATGCAAGCGTAAATTTAAGGCAACAATATGCGATCATTGTAAATTTTAACTGTTATCTCAACATTGAGCTAAGCAATTGACATTTTTTTTTTAGTTTTGAACGATTGTTGATGGATGAAGATCTTTTAAATTTTGTAATCCGGATGTAGGCAGCCACGATTATGGCATGAAGCCAGTCGATTACAGATAATACAAAACAATTAAAAACAAATCTCTTTAAAATAGATTAAAAAACAGATGAATTACGACGTTATTGTTTTAGGCAGCGGCCCAGGTGGTTACGTAGCTGCAATCAGAGCTTCTCAATTGGGACTAAAAGTTGCAATTGTTGAGCGTGAATCATTAGGTGGTATTTGTTTAAACTGGGGCTGTATCCCTACTAAAGCACTTTTAAAAAGTGCTCAGGTTTTCGAATATATTAATCATGCTGCTGATTACGGAATTACTACTGCCGGTGCAACCGCAGATTTTGCCGCCGTGGTAAAACGCAGCCGTGGTGTGGCCGATGGCATGAGTAAAGGCGTTCAATTTTTAATGAAAAAAAATAAAATTGACGTAATTATGGGAACTGGTAAAGTAAAACCAGGAAACAAATTAGAAGTTAAAGGTGCAGATGGTTCTCAACAGGAACTAAGTGCTAAAAATATCATCATTGCTACAGGTGCCCGTTCAAGAGAATTACCCAACTTGAAACAAGATGGCAAAAAAATTATTGGCTACCGCCAGGCAATGGTACTTCCTGAATTACCTAAAAGTATGGTAGTAGTAGGTTCTGGTGCTATCGGTGTAGAATTTGCTTATTTCTATGCTACCATGGGCACAAAAGTAACCATCGTAGAATTTATGGATAACGTTGTTCCGGTTGAAGACGAAGATGTTTCTAAACAATTGTTACGCAGCCTCAAAAAAGTAGGTATCGATGTCATGACATCAGCAAGCGTAGAATCTGTTGATACCAGCGGCGCAGGCTGTAAAGTTTCTGTTAAAACAGCATCAGGCATGCAGACTATCGAGGCCGACATCGTGCTTTCAGCTGCTGGTATTGTAGCCAACATCGAAAACATAGGTTTAGAAGAAACAGGAATCAAAACGGAGAAAGGCAAAATTGTTACCGACGAATTCTACAATACTTCAGTTAAAGGTTATTATGCAATTGGTGATGTAGTAGGCGGTCAGGCACTTGCC
>NZ_JBFTQI010000647.1:0-3444 GCF_056398925.1 Pedobacter sp. 01T416_2 | reverse complement strand
GTTAATGTTCACCGTTATGTAGCCAAATACCTGGTTGGTGGCATGAGCAAGAAAAAACACCGCGAAAGCTTAAAAGAGCGGTTTAAAATCTTCACCAAATATTATGGTTTAGTACCGAATATCTTTAATCATCTTATCATTGCAGGTAATTTAGCTTTGTATTTTGTTAAGCACCGTAGAACGAACGACTAGATACTTTCTTTCGGGCGTCATTCTGAACTTGTTTCAGAATCTATCTAACTAAACAGTATTGATACCTTAAAAGATGCTGACCACGTAGTAGCTATTAGGCCATTAAAACATAATAAACCTCTAATAAAACAAGTTCAGCATGACGAGTGGACTAAGTCATAGTGCATTGCCTAATCTCAAATTTCTAAAAACAATAATTTCCCCGAACTGTCTTTAATACATTACCTATTAAAAATTTAAAGATTATGGGACAATTAAGTAACCGCACTATTGCTGTACTTACAGAAAGCGGATTTGAAGAAGTAGAATTAACCGAGCCAGTTAAAAGGTTAAAAGAAGAGGGCGCAACCGTTCACATTATCTCCTCAAAAAGTGGAAAAATAAAAGCCTGGGACCATGATCATTGGTCGATAGAAGTTGATGTAGACAAAACCATTTCTGAAGCAAATGCCGAAGATTATAATGGTTTGCTTTTACCGGGCGGTGTTATCAATCCTGATCAGCTTCGTGTTAACGAAGATGCGATAGCCTTTGTAAAGTCGTTCTTTGCCGATGGGAAACCAGTTGCGGCAATCTGTCATGGGCCACAAACCTTAATTAATGCAGATGTGGTTCAAGGCAGAAAAATGACCTCAGTAAAAAATATTTCACAGGATTTAATCAATGCAGGCGCACTATGGTCGGATGAGGAAGTAGTTGTAGACCAAGGTTTGGTTACGAGCCGTACACCAAAAGATTTACCTACTTTTAATGATAAAATTGTAGAGGAATTTGCCGAAGGTGTTCACGAAGGGCTGCATGCCTAAAAACTTTGGACGCTCTTTCTAGATTCACTCAAAAACGGTTGGCAAATTGTCAGCCGTTTTTATTTTAGTCTTTTTTGTGCCGTCAGATGTTACCATCTGACGGATAAATTTCTTTTGATTTTTCGTGTCGGATGGTAACATCCAACACCACTAAAATTACTTTTCATGTCAGATGGTAACATCTGACAGCACTTATAATTTAACCTGCCTAATAATATTTTTAATGTTCAATTCAATGATATCAGTCATGGTTTTACAGCGCAAATAATTTACATCCTTAAAATACTCACTCATACTCTGTTTTAGCAAAGCGATATTTTCCGGTGTGGTTAATTCTTCCTTATTAGAAACATCACGGAGATCGGTTAGACGGTGCCGTTCGCTTCTTACACGGTGCACAATAGACGAACGTTCTTCTTGTTGGTATTGAAGTACGGTTTTCTCCGTTAATTGCTCCATGCTCATTTTTACATAGGGCAAGTTCTCTTTAAAAAACTGGGGCAAATAAACCTTTAAATTCCCTTCGTAAAACTGTTGGTCGAAATCTATTGCACGGATACGAAACTGAATATCATCAAAATCGGGTGTAATCTGTACCACAAAATTATACGCTCGCATATCACCCAAAAGCATAATCAAACAACGTTCATTAAACTTTACGAACTCTTTTGCTATCCTGGTCGGATTAAACTCAGGTGTATATAATTGTCCTTTTGTAAAAACATCCCCCGGAATCCCCGCAATATGTTCTTCCACTAAGGTATTGCCATCAACAAGATAATTTACCTGATTGGGCGAAAGGATTTCTTCCATTTCCAGGCCATAAATCCGCGAAGCATCGGCTTTTTTAATATAGAAATAATCGTAAACATCATTTAAACGGTTTACAATGCGGATACGAAATGGATGGGTATTTCCGAAGGTGCAATATTCTATTTTATCAATGTATTTATGCTCCACAATCCGCAGATTGCCAGATGCTTTTAAGTTTGCATAAATTTCCTTTAAACCATCATGCAAAGTTTCAATTAAATCCTGTGCATAAATCGGCCCTTCCCAGAGCGAGTCCTTCCCAAACTTATCCATTAAAGGAAAAGCTTCGTTAAACTGCATTAAATCATTATAACCGATGGGCAATTTTGCTTCGCGCTGGTAAGTACGTAAATATTTCTGCAAAGCAGGCGTTACCGGAAAAATCGGCTTCTTTTTCGAAATTCTTACATCGTTATTTTCCATGTAGAGGCAATGTACTATTTTATAGAAATATGTATATTTTTTTTTACCACAAAGTTCACGAAGAAATATCACAGAGGAAACAGAGGATGGTTTAAATGTGAATTAATATTAGCCACAGAAGCACGGAACACATGCATATATTCTCTATTCCTGAGTTCGTAGCACGCAAAACAGTCAGCTTAACTCGTCTTTCTCTGTGAAAACTCGGTGTTCTCAGTGGTTATTAACCCCTCGGATAACTGAATGGCAATCCACTCAGATACCTGCTGATTTTTCTATAGGGATAATTCCCTGCGCCGTGATCGGCAAACTGAACAATAATGGTATTCGTTTTCGGATCGACATACAATCTTTGGCCGAGCATGCCTTCTGCAGCATAATCGCCATTATCACCTTCCTGTGGAACCCACCAAAGATAGTGATGGGCTGATTTTTGCCAGCCTTTTGCCGATGCAGGTTTTTCGGAACCTATATTTATCGATTGATTTACCCAGCTTTCTGGAACAATCTGTTTCCCCTTGTATTTGCCTTTATTTAAATATAATCGACCAATTTTGGCGAAATCGATAGCCGTAACCTGAAAGCGACTTGCAGTGTTTGTTAAACCGTTAACCTGATCTAATCCCCAAGTGGCGTTATACTGTGTTCCGATCTGTTTCCATACATTGGCTTCGAAATATTGCGCTACCGATTTACCAGTTGCCTTTTGCAAAACCCAACCCAATAAAATCGGATCGATACTTTTGTACTTCCAAACCGTGCCGGGTTTATTCACCAGTTTAACTTTCATCAATTGGGCTTCCATATCATCCGTATAATAATATTTGGCTTCATCAGAAAAAAATGCCTTAACAATCCCACCTACAGCATCCTGAAACTCCAGGCCGGATTTCATATCTAAAAGGTTTTTTAGTGTGATCTCTTGAAAAGCTGGATTTGATTTTAACTCGGGAATATATTCGGTTACTTTCTCGTTTAAACTTTTAATGCTATGATCATTTAATGCTTGTCCGATCATAATAGAAATCATGCTTTTGGCACCAGAAAAAATGGTAGTTAAGGTGCTATCACGATAACCTTTATCATATTTTTCGTATAAAACACTGTCATTCCTGATCACGATAAAAGCGTTGACCGCTCCATTTTTTAAATATTCTTTCAATGGAACAGATTGATTATTTCCATCCAGAACATGAAGTGTATCTAAATC
>NZ_JBFTQI010000646.1:0-3456 GCF_056398925.1 Pedobacter sp. 01T416_2 | reverse complement strand
GTACATGACCTATCTTATTTTTAGCGGTCGTGGTTACGAAACCTGGCTGGCAAAAAGTAAAGATTTATTACACTGGGAAAATCAGGGTAAACTGATGTCGTTTGGAGATGCTGGCCATTGGGACGACAACCAAAAAGCAGGTTACAACGCTTTATTGGATACCAAATGGGGTGGAAAGTATGGTGTTGATAAATTCGATGGTAAATATTGGATGTCGTATTTCGGAGGTAAAGAAAAAGGATATGAAGTGGAACCCTTATCTATCGGGATGGCTTATACCACAAAAGATCCATTAATGGTTCAAGAATGGAATAGGTTAGACAAACCTGTTTTGACTTCGGGTGATGCAGATGTACGTTGGTGGGAAAACCGGAACAAATTATTTAAAAGCACAGTAATTGAAGATAAACAGAAGTTGACAGGACATCGTTTTGTAATGTACTACAATGCTGTAGGTGATTCTTTAGCAAACAATAAAAAAACACGCTGGTACGAACGCATCGGTATGGCGGTTTCTGATGACATGGTTCATTGGCAACGGTTCAATAAAAACCCTGTTGTTCATCACCCTGTTGGCATTACAGGAGATGCTGTAATTCAAAACATTAATGGAACCTGGGTAATGTTTTACTTCGGTGCTTTCTGGCAAGATAGAAAGGGTTCATTTAATCGCTTTGCTGCCTCAAATGACCTGGTAAACTGGACCGATTGGACCGGTGGTAACCTGATTGAGTCGTCAGAAAAATATGATGAATTATACGCACATAAATCTTTTGTACTGAAATATAAAGGCACAGTATACCATTTTTATTGTGCAGTTAATAAACTGGATCAGCGTGGCATTGCTGTGGCCACATCGAAAGATTTGGGTAAGAGTAAAGTGAATTTTGTAAGCGAAAGGAAGAATTAAGATGAAGAGGCTACCTGATTTTAAAGTTGTAATTTTTCTGACATTCGGTTTGTTGGCGTCCCGTCATTGCGAGGCACTGCCTGTCCCGACTTTTCGGGAATGCAATCCTAATGCGAAAGAACGGCCAACCCATAGTAGTAAGATTGCTTCGTGCCTCGCAATGACGACCAATCGATATAAGATTAGGCCGGAACCCCGCATCAGAACCAGCTTTAACAAAGATTGGAAATTCCTTTTAGGAGACGAACCAAATGCAAAATCTCCAGCATACAACGATCTTAAATGGAGAAAACTCACTTTACCGCACGATTGGAGCATTGAGGGGAAATTCGACGAGAAAAGCCCTGCAAAACCTGAAGGTGGCGGTTTACCCACAGGCATTGGCTGGTACAGAAAAGAATTTACAGCTCCTGCGAATTTTAAGGATAGATTAATCACTATCGAATTCGATGGCGTGTATAAAAATAGTGAGGTTTGGATCAACGGTCAGTATCTGGGCAAAAGGCCTTACGGCTACAGCTCTTTTTCTTACGAGATCAGCAGATTCTTAAAAGCTGGGAAAAATATCATTGCAGTTAAAGTTGATAATTCAGCACAGCCTGATTCGCGCTGGTATTCGGGTTCGGGGATTTATAGAAATGTATGGCTTACATCTGCAGCAAAAGTTTCAATCAAACGCAATGGCACTTTTGTGAAAACCTTCCTAATCAGCGGCGATAAAGGTCAAAGCAACGAAAGCAGAAAATTAAAACCTGGTGAAAGTATCGCTTCAGTAAATGCGGAAATCGAGATTGAAARTAAATTCAACACAAAAGGTGCTTATAAAATCCTAACGACCATTTTGGATGATAAAAATATCCAATTGCAAAAAAAGGAATGGCCGCTCAATACAAGCGAAAATTCTACAATAATGGCAATTAATGGTCTTGGAATAGTTAATCCTAAACTGTGGTCAGTTGATCATCCGAACATGTACAAGTTGGTGGTAGAAATTGCGCAAGCTGATGGGAAGATTATTGATCAATATACAACACCTTTTGGGCTTCGTGAGTTCAATTTCGATGCAGCTAAAGGCTTTTCATTAAACGGAAAACCAATGAAAATTTTAGGTGTTTGTTTACACCACGATTTAGGTGCCCTGGGTGCTGCCGTGAATGTGAGGGCAATGGAACGCCAACTGGAAATAATGAAAGCAATGGGGGTGAACGCTATCCGTACAGCCCATAACCCACCTGGACCYGAATTTTTAGATTTATGTGATAAAATGGGCTTCCTCGTTATGGATGAGGCTTTCGATATGTGGGTGAAAAAGAAAACCAAAAACGATTACCACTTAGATTTTCCAGCCTGGCATAAAAGAGATCTGGAAGATATGATTAAACGCGATCGTAATCACCCGTCGATTATCCTTTGGAGCATCGGCAACGAAATCCGCGAGCAGTTTGATAGTACAGGCATTGCGATTACAAGAGAGTTAGTCTCAATCGTTAAAAATCTGGATAAAACCCGTCCTGTAATTTCGGCGTTAACGGAAACAAAAGCTGAAAAGAACTTCATCTATCAGGCCAATGCATTAGATGTTTATGGATTAAACTACAACCACAAACTGTATAAAGATTTCCCTAAAAATTATCCTGGAGTGAAGTTTTTGGYTACAGAAACCACTTCGGCTTTAGAAACCAGGGGTTTTTACGATACAGCCGATACCATCCGTCGTTGGCCAAAAGATGGAAAAACGAAATTTACAGAGGGAAATAACGAGTGGTCGGCATCGGCTTACGATAATGTTTCGGCTTATTGGGGTTCTACACATGAAGAAACCTGGGCAGCAGCTAAAAAATACGATCATGTTTCAGGTTTATTTGTTTGGACGGGTTTTGATTACCTGGGTGAGCCTTTACCTTATCCGTGGCCAGCAAGAAGCTCATACTTTGGAATTGTTGATTTAGCAGGTTTCCCGAAAGATTCATATTACATGTACCAAAGCGAGTGGACAAACAAACCTGTGTTACACCTTCTGCCTCATTGGAACTGGAAACAAGGAAAATCGGTAGAAGTTTGGGCCTATTACAACAATGCCGATGAGGTAGAATTGTACCTGAACGGAAAATCGTTAGGGAAAAAATCAAAACAGGGCGATGATTTACATGTGCTTTGGAATGTGCCTTTTGAACCTGGAACTTTAAAAGCAGTATCCCGTAAAAGTGGCAAAGATGTTTTAGTACGTGAAGTGAAAACCGCAGGGGACCCGGCGAAAATTGAATTAATCGCAGACCGGAAAAATATTAAAGCTGATGGTAAAGATTTATCTTTTGTAACCGTTCGTGTTTTAGACGCTGCTGGTAATGTAGTGCCAAATGCAGATAATCTGGTTGATTTTCAGGTTGAAGGTGTTGGTTTTATTGCAGGTGTTGATAATGGGTTTCAGGCAAGTTTAGAGCCTTTTAAAGCCAGTTACCGTAAAGCTTTCCATGGTTTATGTTTGGCCATTCTTCAATCAACAGAAAAAACCGGAACCATAAAATTAACAGCCTCATCAGCTGGTT
>NZ_JBFTQI010000645.1:0-3457 GCF_056398925.1 Pedobacter sp. 01T416_2 | reverse complement strand
GCCTATGGCAGAGGCTATAATAGGCGAACTGGAAAAGGCACATTACCACATTGAAAGAAACGCAAACCCGAAAATTCTGTTTTTAGATGTATCTTTACAATTGGTAAAAATTATCAAGTTTAAAACGCTCCCCGCGGGGACTCAATATATATATAATTAATATGGGATGTGGAAGTTGTTCAACAGGTGGTGGTTGCACCCCTAATGGATGCAAAAGTAATGGCTCATGCGGCACCGGTGGTTGCCAAACAATGGAAGTTCACGATTGGCTATCTAATTTGGATATGCCTTCTAATTATAAACCTTTTCAGGTTACAGAAATCAAATTTAAAGGCTCACGCAAAGAGTTTTTCCTTAATAATGATAACATTTATCTCGAAATTGGAGAACTTGTTGCCGTTGAAGGACCAACTGGTGGTTTTGATGTGGGGCACGTTTCGCTTACGGGCGAACTGGTAAGGATCCAGATGAAACGCCGTAAAACGGCGCTCGATCAGGTAACCAAAAAAATCTACCGTAAGGCTACAGAAGCTGATGTAGAAAAATGGAATGCCGCTAAAGGGATGGAGTGGGAAACTATGCACAAAGCCCGTAAACTAGCCTTGGATCTTCGTTTACAGATGAAAATCAGTGATGTAGATTATCAGGCCGACAAAACCAAAGCCACTTTCTTTTATACAGCAGATGGACGTGTGGATTTCCGTGAGCTCATTAAAAAAATGGCAGAGAGTTTCCGTATCAGGATTGAAATGCGCCAGATTGGGATGCGTCAGGAAGCTGGCCGTTTAGGCGGAATTGGCTCCTGCGGTAGAGAATTATGTTGCTCAACCTGGTTAACCAATTTCAAAACCGTATCTACTGCTGCGGCGCGTTATCAAAATTTATCACTAAATACTTTAAAGCTTGCAGGGCAATGCGGTAAATTAAAATGCTGTTTAAATTATGAGCTAGATACCTATTTGGATGCTTTAAAAGATATTCCCGATAGAATTGAAAACCTTGATACTGAGGCTGGTTACGCCCGTCACCAAAAAACCGACATTTTCAAAAAAATCATGTGGTTCAGTTACCAGGGTGATGAAAACTGGATTCCTGTTAAAGCTGCGCGCGTAAAAGAGATCATGGCAATGAACAAGGCGGGCAAAAAAGCGCCTAACTTAAAAGAAGAGGCCGTTCAGATTGCTGCGCCGGTTGTAGTAGAAAAACCTTTCGATTATGAAAATGTAGTTGGTCAGGATAGTTTAACCCGTTTAGATGAACGCTCGAGGGGTAAAAACAACCAGAACAAAAACAATAATCAGAAAAACAGCCGCAACAACAACCAAAATAAAAGAGAAAGAATTCCTATCGGAGAGAAAAATGCAGGCCCTAATAATAGAACTCAGCAACCTCAACAGGGCGCGCAGAAAGCTCAACAAGGCGGCAAACAACAGCCTAATGGACCAAAGCCACAACAGGCAGTACCTAAACCACAGCATGTAAACGGGCCAAAACCTCAAAACAATAAGCCGAAACAACAGCAGCCACAAGCGCAAAAGCCTGTAGTAAAAGCTGAAGGAAATGTGGCGGCCGAGGGTGTTAAGCCAGAGCAGAGCAAAAATAAAAACAGAAATAACCGTAGGAAAAACAATAACCGCCGAAACAATAATAATGGCTCAGAAAATAAACCTGCTGCTGAATAAAAAGCAAATAATTTTGCTTGGCTTTTTATTCATTACTTCGCTATTTGTTAGCTGTACACGCAGCGTAATTGATAGTAATGTAGAAATTGCCAACCGCAGGTGGACCTACCGTAACCATATTTCGACACTGTTTGAGGTTAAGGATAATACTAAGGCCTACAACATTTATTTTAAGCTTAGACATACCGCCGATTATAAATATGCCAATATTTTTATCCTTGCCCATTTTAAAGATGGCAAAAAGATGATAACGCGGCGTTATCAATACAAACTCGCCAAAAATGATGGCGAATGGTTGGGCAGTGGTTCTGGGAATGTATTTAGTTATACCCTGCCGATGTTAACTAACTATCATTTTCCCCGAAATGGTAAGTTTGAGATCGAAATCGAGCAGAATATGCGCGATAATCCACTTTTAGAGGTAAGTGATGCTGGTTTATTGGTTGAAGAGGCAAAATAAGTTTTGTTTTGACTTAGCATTTTATTGATTATTTAACCCATTGTCATTGTTTATTTGTATTTGAGTGTATTTTTCGGAATTTTATTTGGAAAAGTTAGCTTTCTCACTACATATTTGTAATAAAATTGTTATTATTGTTTATAAACCTATGAACTATGATACGAATTTTACTCAAAAACATCCTACCCCTTCTCCTCATTTTAATTTCTCCTCAATTATTTGCCCAAGGCTTAAAGGGTAAGGTAACCGATTCTGCAGGCTTAGCTATTCCAGGTGCTACAGTTCAGGTAGTTGGCTCAAAAATTGGAACATCATCTGATGGAAATGGGCTCTATGCCTTAAAATTTCCTTCGCCCGGGGCTTATAAAGTGAGGATTTCTTTTACAGGCTACCAAACGGCCGAAGTAGCTGTTCAGATCGATAATGCCGTAAAAACGATGGATTTTGCATTGCAGGATGCGAAAGAACTGTTAAGTGATGTAGTTGTGGTTGGATCAAGGTCAACGCCAAGAACGAACATCGAAAGTGTGGTTCCTGTTGATCTGATTTCTACAAAAGACGTTAAAGTATTTGCGCAGGCAGATTTAACGCAGATTCTAAACTTTGTAGCGCCATCTTTTAGCTCTAACCGGCAAACCGTTGCTGATGGAACCGATCACATTGATCCTGCATCTTTACGCGGTTTAGGACCAGATCAGGTTTTGGTGCTGGTAAACGGAAAACGTAGGCATACTACAGCATTGGTAAACATTAACGGTACTTTCGGGCGTGGCTCTGTCGGAACCGATTTAAACTCCATCCCGGTTTCGGCAATAGAACGCATTGAGGTGCTACGTGATGGTGCTGCGGCGCAGTACGGTTCGGATGCCATTGCAGGAGTAATCAACATTGTGTTAAAAAAGGTAACACCGTATAGTTTTTCTACCTCTTTCGGTCAGTCTTCATCAAGTGCTTTAGGGCGCGATTTTAGCGATGGCAGAACCTTTCAGGTTGATTTTAGCAAAGGATGGGCATTTAAAAATGATAAAGGTTTCATCAATTTTGCAGCACAATACCTCCAAAGAGGCTATACGAACAGGGGTGGCCTAGACACCCGTCCGTTATTATATTCTGCGAGCCCAACTAAAGGTTCAACAGAAACCGAAGCTGATTTTCAAGCCCGTTTTGCAAGCTTAAAGGCTGCTGATGATGCAAGGGCAAGAGCAAACGGCTTGGATAGAAACAACATGCGCGTGGGTAACTCCGATTCGAAAAATGGAGGAGGTTTTTTAAACGGACAGTTTAATTTTGGTAAAACCACTCAATTGTACTATGC
>NZ_JBFTQI010000644.1:0-5020 GCF_056398925.1 Pedobacter sp. 01T416_2 | reverse complement strand
CTGTAGGCCCAAGCGATCCAGTACTTCCAACGTTATGAATGTACTGTAATAGGGGTTTCRCCACCAGTAGGAACGCCAAAAGCCGTTGTCCATCCGGTGGGTGTGTAAAGCTTTTTGAAACGGATCAAGAAACGTGGTCCTATCTTCCGCAGACATTCCGTGATAACCCCAGGGAGTAACATCCCAATGACCTGTGGCCCATGCATCAGGTTCGGTATAAGTGGCAATACAGTCATCTTCCCGCCAGTGTTCCCGGAAAAATAAACGGTCAGCCGCTGCAACGGGAAGTGCAAGTTCATCGAATAATGCAACAGCCATTGCAGTTGAGTCTGCATCAGGTCCTGTCATGGCATTGAATCCCCACCCGGAATTATAACTTCTTTTTTCGGCTAGCCAGCTGGCAGCTTTGATTGCAGCATTAATAGCGTCGTTATTGCCGCTTTTTTTTCCATACTGGGCCAGCGCCTGTGCTGCGTATGCGGTAACCCATTGGTCTGATGTACCTACAGGCAAGTGATAATCGTCCCAGCTGCCATTTTCGTTTTGAACCGATAGGAGGTACCGCATCGAATCTTTGAGCGCTCCCCATATTTCATCTGATTCCGGCATGCCGTTTTGTACATCATGCTTTAGGTATAGATTCAACCTTGGTTTTTGATCCGTGGTTAGTCCAAACCCAATGAAAGCTATCTGGTATTCCTGACAGTTCAGCATCATGCCGGTATCTACAGGCGTAAGTAAAAATCGCGTTGTTAATTGGCTAATAATCGATGACCACTCGTCAGAAGTATATCTGAGGCAATGGCCACACAGGTCTGCTTTTACATCGGCATGAGCTCCGGTCAGGAGATTAAAGCCAATACTCATCACCAACCCATTCAAATCTGTTTTATATTTTTCCGTTGCAATGGCAAGGAAATCTTTCATTTCCTGCGATGAAAACAGGTCGATCCCTAAATGCTGAAAGTCTGTAGTCTCGCGCATCCGGAAGTAGATCTTCGCCCTTGAATTTTCAAGTGTGCTTCCTTCCAATCCCGCACTTGCAACAATACAGTGTTCCTTTAATTTATTTATTATGGTTATTGCATCATTGGCCGAAGGTAAAATTGCTTTGAGCCAGGTGGTTACAGTATTCCATCCTTTTTCCTGGCTAAGGGGTGCCATTTCCAGGTAGAAAGCAATTCCAGCCTGTTGCGGGCTTGTGCCAATCCATACAAATCCTTGTTTGTAAATGTTGCGGTCATCTTTATTTTTTGGCAATAATATTTCAATCGTCTTTTCAGCAATCTCTTTCAAATCACTGCTTTCGCTGCTGTCAATAGCATGCCTAAGTGTTTTGATGGATGAATGATAACGTGATTCAGTGGCAGTATGAAATGCGCCTGGATCGCCAATAACGCGGAGCGATGTTCCCTTGCCGGAAGTTGTAAGGCAAAGCTGCAATGGTGAACCGTCGTTGTTCAGGCATGAAGCACCGGTAATAAAATCTTCAGTACCAGAATCAGAATCAAGAAGCTGGTAACAGCTATCTGTTAAAGAGTTAGCCGTAGGTTGGAGTCGCTCAGCAAGCGAAATAAGCCGTTGAACTTTTTGGCCGAGGCGTACACTACGAATCATATAAGTTTTAAGGTTGAGAAGACAGGATAAATTAGATTTTGGTTTAGGAGCTTATAAACCCCACAGCTGATTTGAACATCAGCAGCGGGGTTTGAATAGTTTAAATTGCGATTGCAAACGAAGAATGTTACAATCGTAAATTATGAATTAACCACCTGGTTGAATATTGATCTGTGGAGTCTGACCCGTATTGCTGCCTGTTGAACCGGATGTGCCATTTGAACCAGTATTTCCTGGTGTTCCGTTTGCGCCACCTGATGAGCCGCCAGTACCGGCTGTGCCGCCTGTGCCGCCAACACCGCCGCTGCCTCCATTACCAGGAAGACCAGCTATAGGATGGCCAATAAGCTGAGAGCCAGCATCCAGACTTCCGTAAGTGATATTGATCACATTACCATTACCGCCATTGCCACCATTAGCTCCGTTTCCTCCGGCTCCACCGTTACCGCCGTTACCGCCGTTATAGCCACCACGGGAATAAGCTCCTGAACTGGAGCCATTACCACCATTGCCACCATTACCGCCGCTTCCACCATTACCACCGCTTCCGCCATCGCCACCATTGCCGCCTCCGCCTACAACAGAGAAAGTACCGGTAACTTTACCAATGTACATGGTAGTAGCGGGAGAATCGCCGCCGTTGCCRCCAACACTGGCATTACCACCATTACCAGCAATGGCACCACTAGTACCATTGGAACCGTCGTTACATCCGGAAGCCCAGTTGCAACTTGCGTTCTGACCAGCAACGCCATTCTGGCCGCTTCCGCCTGGCTGGCCATTTGTGCCCGCTGTACCTGGTGCACCAAGAATGTTGATGTCGCCGGTGGCTTGTTGCGCAGCTAATACTTTCGCAGCATTAGTAGTTGATTTGATTAGGACAGCAATAGAAATTTTACCTGTTGTCTGGACAAAAATTTGTCCGCCAGGTAAAACGGTTACTGTTCCGAACTGATTGTTAGTGTCCGTGATGTACAGCGGATTTGACGGACTTACTGTCACGTCTAATGGGGTAGAATTTGATGAGGTTGACATAGAAGGTTTTTTAGAGGGTTAAAAATTTAGTAGAAAAGAATTGTAAGATAATATCCAAACAAATTGTAATATTAATGTATAATCTAATGTAATACTATAGTTATTTTGTTGTATAAAATTAATATATTTATATTTTAATTTCCTAATATTTAATTGTTTTTTTTTAAAATTAATGCTGATGATTTCGATGATAATTAGTAAAAACAGCCCATTGAACGAATCTTGGCAGTATTTCTATGAAAAATAATTATCGAAGTTTTCTTTCCATCGCGTCTTTTGTGGATAGATTTTGTTAAACTACACGCTCTTTGCTTTGAGCGTTAGCTCTTGCTAACCTGTTAATGCTAAGGATTATATAACTTGAACTCAATTAACAATCTGGCTTTTAGCGCTATTCTTTAGGTGGTTTAGTATTAGTGTCAGGGTCTTAATAGCAGGAAGATGCTGACCACGTAGTATCTACAAGACGATCGAGTAAGATAAAGCAACTGTAAACACCACCCCATTTTATTTAAAAAATCTAGTTTGTAGAATTTGGCAGTGTTTTCACCAATGCACACCGAACAGGCGATTGTGATGTAAAGAATGATCAACCCGAAAATATTAGGATAATCAAAAGGGATGGTACCCCAAATCAATCCATCTGATTAAAAATTCCCCAAAAAAAATATTCTAAAGTCCACCTTTACGCCACATTTACTCCACGTTTAGGCCACCTTCCGGCCAGGCTTGCTTGCATACTGCTTCGCACATGCTTCGGTTGAGTTGTAGCCCTGGTGTAGATCAGGTAGGTCAAAGGTTTGCGTCGCTTAAGATCAGCGAGTTCACAATAGCTAAATGAAAGGTAAAGAGAAAGTTATCGTGAGGTATTGTTGGTCTGGAGCTGTGTCGGAGCAGCCTGAGTGAAGGGGCAATAAAACGGCTTTGGGATTATTCAAATTATCGAGGTATTTGATGATCCTCCCGACATTATCTCGAATACTTTTGTATTCGATTTTATCAATTGCCTGCTGTATCGATTAACCCGGTCGCGAGCAGTATTGTTTTTTTTAAATGTTATGTATTAAACGTTAGCCCTTTCTTAATACCGAGTCGGAACTGTGGTATAATGCTTTTGAATGCTACTTTATTTTTTCACGGTGGTTTAATCCCCAATCAACCAATGTTTCGGTGACCGGGAAAACACTTAGCCCATATTCTGTCATTGCATAATTCACGGTAATAGGCCTGGTTTCCATAACCGTTCGGGTAACGAGGAGGTTTATTTCAAGTTCCCTCAACTCTTTGGAAAGCATTTTTGCAGATATACCCTCAACCTCACGCTGGATCTTCTTAAATGTGTTTTTTTCATCTATATGATTGTTAAGATATCGCATAATCCGTAGCTTCCACTTGCCGCCAAGTATTTCCAGGCTATCCCGGATAGCCGCCAGCTCCTGCTCGCAGGTCGCTTCCCGTTTGATTGGTGTTTCCATATTTGATAGTTAACAAAAGGTAACCGGTAACCATTAGTTAACCGATAACAAACTTAAAGTTTTGTGTCCTAATTTTGAAATCATAAAAATGAAAACAAATGAAAAAGAAAGTTGACTATTACGTATTGGATGTTTTTACGGATCAAAAATTTAAAGGAAATCAGTTGTCTGTAGTTTATACTGAGGAACAATTGGAACTGGAACAATATTATGACATCGCCAGGGAGTTTGGATATTCAGAGACTTCTTTTGTAAATTATTCGGTAGCTGAGAAAGTGTTTAGCGTAAGGTCATTTACGCCAGCGAATTTTGAGATTACCGGAGCTGGACATAATCTTTTGGGTGCAGTATGCTTGGCTATCTTAAAAAAATGGGATATTTTCCGCGAACAAAAAGGACAGACCTGGGTGTTAATGGCAAGTGAAAAGATTCCCCTTAAGGTCACTGAGAAGGATGGAATTCCTTACGTTGGCATGAAACAGAGACCTRCTGAAATCATGGTAACGGTACCTGCCAGCATAATTGCCGAAGCCATTGGACTAGGTACCGACGATCTTACCCTTAACGATTGGAATATCAATATTGTAAAAACAGAAGTGGGACACCTGATGGTTCCCATAAAGAATTCGGAATTCTTAAACAAAGCAGTATTGAATAAAAGTCTTTTGAAAGAAGCTTCCTCCAAATTCGGATTTGAAGGTTGCTATCTTTTTACTACTGAACATGGCAAAAGTGAATTTCTTGCAGAAACACGTTTTTTTAACCCCAGTATTGGTATTGATGAAGATCCTGCTACCGGAACTGCAGCGGGGCCTTTAACCGGTTACCTTGAAAATCTTGGCTATGTGGAAAAAAACCAAAGTTATCGCATCTTACAAGGTGCTCATGTTAGG
>NZ_JBFTQI010000643.1:0-3476 GCF_056398925.1 Pedobacter sp. 01T416_2 | reverse complement strand
TTTCATAACGGCGTCCATTACTCTTTTTGCTCTTTCGGGCGTTGCCATTAGCTCACCGATGTTTGATGGAACAATTTGCCATGAAAGTCCGAATTTATCCTTTAGCCATCCGCAAACGCTCTCTGTGCCCCCGTCATTTAAGAAAGTATCCCAATAATAGTCTATCTCTTCCTGACTGTCGCAGTTTACCATAAGAGAAATAGCTTCATCGAATTTAAACTGTGGACCGCCATTAAGGCCCATAAATTTATTTCCGTTTAATTCGAAAGTAACTACCATAGGAGTAACCTGCGTAATTTTGGAATCTTTAAAAACTGTACAATAGTATTTTGCTGCTGCTTCGGCTTGTCCGTCAAACCAAAGACATGTTACAAGTGGTTTTGCCATTTTATATAAATTTTTTATGTTACCACAAGTTAAGCAAGATTTTTAGCCTGTGTAAGGTTTAAAAGTGACGATTTAAGGGGGTAATTTGGACAATAATTTGCTGTTATGTTCTTAGCTAAGCTCCGAATTGTGCTAAATGGTGGTCCAGGTGTTTATAAAACATATTGTTCCACTCCGTTTTTGCTAACGGCCCAAATGAATGTGATTCTTTCCCATCGAAATGATTTTCGCCGAGTTGTTGGGTTTGATTAATGTAATCGATTAAACGCATCTTCTCTTTTTCAAAATCTTTTTCATCCTTAATAATAAATTGAGGGGCTGTCTGATTATTTTTAGGATAAGGCTTTTCGCTTACTACTTTGCTTTTGACTAGTTTTTTCAGGATAAACCTCATTATTGGCCCCGGTTTTGGATGAATGTCATTGTAAACCATTTCGTAAGTTACATTGCAATGTGCCAACATCTGTGCAACGTTCATTTTACCCCAAAGTTGAGTGGTAGTAGGAGTAAGTTTGTTAATTCTTTCAATAATTTCGCTAGTTACTGCGGGTTGGAAAATGGTCTTCATGGTTTGTTTATCTGGTAGTGCGTAATTTATTTCACTAAATATAAGGATGTATTTTATAAGGAGGTGAAAAACATGAGTGAATGAATTGAGACATTGCTTTTACTGCACTTGTAGAATGAAGTTTGGTGTTTTCAACCACTGATGCACACAGATAAAACACAGATTTTTGTATTTGAGATTATCTGTGTGCATCCTTTTTTATCTGTGGTTAAATAAATTCCTTAAATTTGCCTCAAATTGTCCCTATGGAATTATCTTGCCCAATATCAGCAGAAAGAGTAAATGAAAATGTAGTTAGGATTATTGCCTTTATGGTTGCTGTAATCGCAATTGCTTGTGTTGTGTTTTCAAATTATTGGGCAATTGTTTCTCTAATATTTGATTTTGCTTTAAGGGCATTTACAACGGGTAAATTTAGTTTGTTGAAATTTATTGCGATTAAAATAGCCGACGCACTTTCGCTTTCGCCGAAAATGAAGGATCTGGCCCCAAAAAAGTTCGCGGCAACCTTAGGCTTTGGATTCTGCCTTTTGATTACCGCGGTATTTCTATTTGATTTTTATAATGCAGCGCTGATTTTTACCTCCATCATGATCGTTTTTGCTTTGTTAGAGAGTTTATTCGCCATCTGCGTCGGTTGTTATATCTATTCTTTTTTGCAGATTTTCACTAAAAAGAATGAGGCTTAATTTATTTCTTTAAAGCCTCGCGTACTTTTGGAGCAATTTTGCTTCCGAATAATTCAATTGATTTCATTAAGGCTGTGTGAGATGGCCCCCCTACATCCATGTGTGCTGAGAAACGTGTTAAACCAAAGGTTTCTTCCATGGCTAAAATCTTCTCTACCGATTCGTTTACATCGCCAATAATTAAAGCACCACTACTGTTTCGGCCGGCGTCGAACTGATTGCGTTGATAAGGTGCCCAGCCGCGTGATTTACCAATCCTGTTCATCTGAGCAGAATAAAGTGGGTAGTAGTAATCTGCAACTTCGCTACTGTTTTCGCCAAATAAAGCGTGCATATGTACACCTACTTCAAATTTACTCTTGTCGTGCCCATGAGCTTCATAAACTCGTTTATAGTAGTCGAAAAGCGGCTTAAACTGTATCGGCTGACCACCAATGATGGCAAACATTACAGGCAAGCCTAATCTACCAGCCCGTTCTACCGATTCGGGTGTTCCACCAACGGCCACCCAAATTTTTAAATTGTCGTTAACGGCTCTTGGTAATATTTCCTGGTTATTTAGTTCTGGTCTGAACTTGCCTTTCCAGCTGATTTTGGACTCCTTGTTTATTTTAAGGAGTAATTCTAACTTCTCTTCATAAAGCTCGTCGTAATCCTGTAGGTTATAACCAAACAGTGGAAACGATTCGATAAAACTTCCACGACCAGCCATTAATTCGGCCCTGCCATTTGAAATTAAATCTATTGTGGCAAAATTTTGATACAATTTAACGGGGTCGGATGAACTTAAAACCGAAACTGCACTGCTTAATTTAATGTTTTTGGTTATAGTAGCAGCGGCAGCCAATATAATTTCGGGGCTCGATACGGCATAATCAGGGCGATGATGTTCGCCAATTCCATAAAAATCTAAACCAACCTCATCCATTAGTTTTATTTCTGCTATAATTTCCTGAAGTCTTTGCTGAGCGGGTTGAATTTCTCCTTTTGCATTAATCTGCAAATCGCCAAACATACCGATACCTAATTCCATAATGTTAAAATAATTTTAACAAAGTTAATGGATACAGGGCTAGCCATTTTTGATGTATGTTAAGAAAAGAGGTAAAGACTTATAATTAATCAGCCAGTTTACCTAAAGTCTTAAAAATGGTTTCGAGTTCGTGATTGGGATAATCGAAGTTGGTAGTGTCGATCTTAAACTTTTTACCATTCTGTAAAGTAATATTCATGAATTTGTACCTGTTACGGCTAAATGCTAGATCAGGAATAGCTTTAATCATTTTGATTTCATTCCACTTAAAAGTTCCCAATTTTAAGAATGTGATCTCATTTTCATCTGCTATGATGGCATATTCCTCTTGTTTAGCTATTAGATTTTTGAAAAAGAATATCAGAAAGACTATCAATATCGTCATTGTAATTAATGTTGATTGAAGATAACTCAGGTTAAAGATAAAAGTGAGATTAACTAAAAATAATGGGAAGAAACCAAAAATATAGAGTAATGGGCCCAAATTGCTATTGTCTTTAACTTTTATCGATGTGATCATGTTTGAAACAGGCGTTGGTTTTTACAGCTTCATAGAAATGATCCCGTTATAAACGCCATCAATTACTTTGCTCATTCGTTGAATATCGAGTGTTTCCATGGCTTCTTTATGGGGCTATTGTAATGCGAAAACTATTAATTGATTTCCACGGGCTCTCGTTTACCTGTTCGATTAAAATTACCTGATTAAAACTTATTTCATGAGGTAATTTATAAACTTTTATCTGTTTGAAAATTTCGTCACTACATGTTGAATTTCTAGGGTGCATTAGTGTAATAT
>NZ_JBFTQI010000642.1:0-3480 GCF_056398925.1 Pedobacter sp. 01T416_2 | reverse complement strand
CCCGATTAAAGGCAAGATCGATATGATTGATGGTCAGTTTGATAAAAACACGGGTGCCATCACGTTAAGGGCAAGTTTCCCTAATGCAAGTGGCGTTCTTCGCTCAGGTAATACCGGTAAGATCCGTTTAGGTTTGCAGCACGATAATGCCATTCTGGTACCGCAGTCATCAACGGTAGAAATGCAGGATAAAGTATTTGTATTTACCGTAGGCGACAGCAGTAAGGTGAAAAAACAATCCATTACCATTGTTGGTAAAGCTGGCGAAAATTACCTGGTTAAAGACGGGGTAAAAGTTGGCGACCAGATTGTGTTAAGCGGGGTTGATAAACTACAGGAGGGCATGGTGATCCAGCCTCAAAAAGCAGCAGATAAAGTAGCTGTTGCAAAAACAAAAAATTAATAAGACCTAAAATCTAAAAAGTCATGTTTCAGAAATTTATAGACAGGCCTGTACTTTCGACTGTTATTTCCATCTTATTGGTAATAGTTGGTATACTTGGCTTAACAAAGTTGCCCTTAGAGCGCTTTCCAAATATCGCACCTCCGTCGGTATTGGTAACTGCTGTATATCCTGGGGCCAATGCCGAAACGATTTTACGTTCGGTAACTCCATCGTTGGAGGAAGCAATTAATGGTGTAGAGAACATGACATACATGACCTCGAGCGCCAGTAACGACGGTACTTTGGCCATTACAGTTTACTTTCAACAGGGTACGAACCCCGATCAGGCAGCTGTTAATGTGCAAAACCGGGTTTCGCAGGCCACAAGCCAGTTACCTGCAGAGGTTGTACAATATGGTATAACCACTACCAAACAGCAAAATAGCTTTATTGGCGCTATCGGTGTTTACTCAGAAGATCCAAAAAAATACGACGCCGTTTTTGTAAATAACTATGCGCAGATCAATATCATTCCCGAACTTAAACGTATCCCGGGTGTAGGTTCTGCCAGTGTATTTGGTGGTATTAAAGATTATTCAATGCGTATTTGGTTAAACCCAAGTCAATTGGCGACTTACAAAATTACACCCAATGAAGTCATCACAGCCATTCAGGACAAAAACCTTGAAGCAGCACCAGGTAGGTTTGGAGAAAGAAGTAGTGAGGCGTTTGAATATATCATTAAATATAAAGGTAAGCTTACCAAGCCTGAAGAATATCAAAATATAGCGATCCGCTCTAATTCTGATGGTTCTATATTACGCTTAAAAGATGTGGCCCGAGTAGAATTGGGTGCTTATAGTTATGGTAGTGTAAACCGTTTAAACGGGCACGATGGTATTACCATTGGTATAATTCAATTATCAGGATCGAATGCCAACGAAATCCAGATTGCCATTGATAAACTGATGGCAAAACTATCGAAAGATTTTCCTGCAGGTATTAAATTCAATCAGTTTTACCGTACCAAAACCGATCTTGATGAATCCATCAATCAGGTAGAACATACTTTGATAGAAGCCTTTTTACTGGTATTTATCGTTGTATTTATCTTCCTTCAGGATTTTAGGTCTACTTTAATCCCGGCTATAGCGGTTCCGGTTGCGATTATCGGTACCTTCTTTTTCATGCAGTTGTTCGGCTTCTCTGTTAACCTTTTAACCCTGTTCGCGCTTGTACTGGCCATAGGTATTGTGGTAGATGATGCGATTGTGGTGGTAGAAGCGGTGCATGCCAAAATGGAAGAAAACCCTTCGCTTAGCCCGAGGGCGGCAACTACCGAGGCAATGAATGAAATTACCGGGGCCATTATATCGATTACATTGGTCATGGCGGCGGTATTTTTACCAGTTGGTTTTATGACCGGCTCAACAGGTATTTTCTACAAACAGTTCGCTTTAACCATGGCTATCGCCATCATTATCTCAGCTGTTAACGCCTTAACCTTAAGTCCTGCGCTGGCGGCCTTATTTTTAAAGAACAAACATGCTGAAGGTGGTCATAACGCGCCTAAAAAAGGTTTTGTAGAAAAGTTTTATGCAGGCTTTAACGGTGGTTTCAATTATATGACCAACCGATATGTTGGTGGCTTAAAAGTGCTTATCCGTAACAAATGGATCAGTATGGGCGGGCTTGCCTTAATCGTTTTGGTTACCATTTTTCTGGTAGGCAGAACAAAAACAGGCTTTATCCCGACAGAGGATCAGGGTTTTGTGGCTATCGCTGTTGCCAGTCCATCGGGAACATCATTGGCCAACACCAATAAAATATTAAAACAGGCCGAAGCAGAGTTGAGGGCGATGCCATCAGCAAGATTTGTGATGTCGTTGGCTGGTTATAACTTTTTAACTGCATCCAACAGTCCTTCAGCTGGTCAGATTTTCTTATTGTTAAAACCAAACGACGAAAGAGGGGCGGTAAAAAATATCGATGAGATACAAAATATCGTAAGGGCTAAAATGGCAGCCATATCTGCCGGTACCTTCTTTGTATTCAGTTTCCCTACGGTTCCGGGTTTTAGTAATGTGGAGGCCATGAACGTGATGTTACAGGATAAAACGAACGGCAGACTGGATAAATTTAGTGGCGTAGCGAATAACTTTATCGGAAAGTTAATGGCGAAACCGGCTATTGCTTATGCTTTTACTTCTTATAAAGCAGATTATCCGCAGTTACAATTAGATGTTAACGATGAAAAGGCCGATCAGTTGGGCGTAAGCAAAAAAGATATCCTACAAACGATGCAGACTTATTTTGGTACTGCGCAGGCATCAGATTTTAACCGATTTGGTAAATACTACCGTGTAGTGGTTCAGGCTGATGTTGCCGACAGAACCGACCCCGCAAGTATCGATCGTGTGTTTGTTAAAAACAAGGCAGGAGAAAGCGTGCCAATCAGTACCCTGGTTAAATTAACCCGTGTATATGGTTCAGAAACAGCTTCTCGTTATAACCTGTTTAACTCTATAGAGGTAAATGCGATCCCTAAACCAGGCTTCAGTTCTGGTGATGCGATTAAAGCGATAGAAGAAACCGCCAGAGAACAATTGCCAACAGGTTATGCTTATGAATTCTCCGGACAAACACGTGAGGAAATTTCTTCAGGCGGACAGTCGACAGTGATATTCCTACTTTGTTTGGTGTTTGTTTACTTCTTATTATCAGCACAGTATGAGAGTTACATCCTGCCATTGGCGGTAATCTTATCTATCCCTACAGGTGTATTCGGTGTGTTTGTGGTATTGGGCTTAACCGGTATCGAAAATAACATTTATGTACAGGTAGCACTGATTATGCTTATCGGTTTGCTGGCTAAAAACGCCATTCTGATTGTGGAGTTTGCCGTGCAGCGACGAAAGGCGGGACTCAGTTTGGTTGATTCGGCTATAGAAGCAGCGCGATTGAGGATCAGACCGATTATTATGACATCACTTGCCTTTGTGTTTGGTTTGTTCCCGATGAGCATTGCAACAGGTCCATCGGCACAAGGTAACCACTCCATCAGTATCGGTGCAGCAGGTGGTATGGTATCGGGT
>NZ_JBFTQI010000641.1:0-3484 GCF_056398925.1 Pedobacter sp. 01T416_2 | reverse complement strand
CATTTATCGCATTTCCATTCAGCTAGGCCTTAGCACGGTATCCCCGTTCTACTGACATCCGGCCTAACAAATTTTTCGGACCGCACTACTCAAGCCACCCCACTGACCTCTAAAGAAAAATTTTCAGCCGGCATTTTTTGTTTTTTCATAGGCCTTTATGTTTTCAACGGCATTCAAGCTAGCTGTGCTGGTCTTTTTGATGCCAAAAAGAAAGAGCCCTTCGGCGGCGGCGAGCCGAGGCAAGACCGTGCCTTAAGGCAAAAGAAATCAATTAAACGTCACTCATATGGATTTTATACAATAAATTACCCCTCAGGGTGACATCTTTTTACGATTTATCCCTTGGATAAGATTAGGCTCAAACTATTCTATTTTGCTTCAATCCTAAAATAATCGAAGTCAACATATCCTCCAGCATTTTCAGTTGCATAATTAAACAGTCCGAAACGGTAGCCTATAAAATGGGGAAGTGTATACGACATTTGCAGCGGCTCTCCTATCGTTTTCCAGGTTTTGCCATCAAAGCTGTAAAAAAAATAACCTTTATCTGTTCGGTTCTCAAAATCACATCTTGCCTTGAGATAAATGGTTTGCTGTCCGGCAGGAACATCTTCACCATTTACATTACCGCTTTGGGCGCTTACCGTTACCACCGTTTTCTTTGATCCTGTATGTTTTACACCTACCCAGCCAAATTTGCGTTGCAGCAACATCAATCCCGCCTGGTCTCCAGTTTTCATATTGGAAATATCAATTGAAGTGATTGCGGTTGATACGGGCCCGATGGTACGCTGGGTTAATATATTGCGGGCCAGAAGAATATTAGTATCCAATCTGGAGGTGGTAATCCGTAAAAATCCTGGGCGTTTAGTTAGCGACCAAAATGCATGATCTGGATTGTGGTTCCATTGCCATACCAGTGGAAGCGCGGGCTCGCCTTTTTTGCGGGTAAATTCATCTGATGCCACAATGCCGGGAATTAAGCCGCTACTAACCGGAAGTTCCAATGTTTCCGGAACTTTACCATCAACACCCAACACCGGCCAGCCATCTTCCCAGGTAACCGGAACTAAATATGGAATGCGGCCAACGGATCCAAAATCTCTAAAAAGATAAGAAAACCATTTTCCTTCTGGCGTACTGATTAAACCGCCCTGCGCAACACCCTTATCTTGAAGTGCTACCCGCCCTTCATATGGCCCGACAAGTTTGTCGGAACGGTGTACCACAACTGTACGCATCCCATTTCGTGGCCAGGTAATGTTAAAAAGATAATATTTGCCATTAATTTTAAACAGTTGCGAGCCCTCAGCTGGTAATCCGGCACCCGTACCTGAGGGAAGGCTTGCGTTTTCGATAATCGTTATGGGTTTCGTGTCAGGTTTTATTCCAGATAAATCTTCCTTTAATTCCACCAAAATAATTTTGCCGGTACCGTATACCATGTAAGTTTTTCCTTCCTCAAAAAACAGGGAATGATCATGGAGCGAAGGTTTAAAATACATGAGTTTCCACGGGCCTTTTTCGATATCTTTTGTACTGTAGATATACGTTTTGCCTGTGGTACCAGAGAAAGTGCTTACATAATAAATGCCTTGATGAAAACGAAGGCTACTTGCCCACGATCCCCGCCCATAATCCCATTTTCCATTGGATAAAGTTAATTCTTCAGCATTTCCGAGGGTATCATAAGCATAACTTACAATTTTCCAGTTTACCAGATCGGTTGATTTCATGATGGGCACACCGGGATTCATGTGCATCGTTGTGCTGCTCATGTAATACACTTTCCCTACTCTGATCATCGAAAGGTCGGGTACATCGGCAAAAATGAGCGGATTTGTTGCTTTTTGCGCATCAACACAAACTGCATTTAGCACAAAAAAGAGCAATAATGTAAATAATTTAAGATTCTTCATACAGGTTAGTCAGCTTTTCAACTTGCACTGCTTTTATATTCGGTATTCAAAGCTATTCAGAAATGTGCAGATCAACGAACCGCTTTGTTCAAATCTATGTTACAAATGTTTTTAATTCAATCAATCCCGTTACAGAAAAACAGGCAAACTAACCAAATGTGCTAGTAAAATTGACGAAATAAAGTAGTTGCGGACTAAGGTTCTCAATAATTTAGCGGCATTGATTGAAATTAACCAAATTTATCTTTTATGAACCTTAAATCCATCCTAGCCTTCTGCGCTTTTCTGTTTCTTCTTACAACCACCCAAATCAGCTCCGCCGATGATGTTATAGTCGGCTACCGCCATTTGGCGGATCCTGGCACTCTTGTTTACAACGGAAGAGTCTATCTCTACGCATCTAACGATGATGAGAACTCCTATGATAAAAATAGCGGATACAAAATGAAATCGATCGTTTGCATTTCGAGCAGCGACATGAAAAACTGGACAGACCATGGTGTTGTATTTGAAGCACCTAGAGATGTAGCCTGGGCAGGCAGAACCTGGGCTCCGGCAGCAATTGCCCGCGACGGCAAAATTTTTCTATACTTCGGAAATGGTGGCAATGGCATCGGCGTAGCAACTTCAAGCAGTCCGATAGGGCCATTTAAAGATCCCATTGGGAAAAAACTCGTTGAAACCGAAACGCCAGGTGTACTTCCTGCACCAAACATGTGGTTATTCGATCCAATGACCTTTATTGATGATGATGACCAGGCCTATATGTACTTTGGCGGTAACGGCGAGAGCAATGTTAGGGTAATCAAACTCAACCGGGATATGATCAGCGTAGATGGCCCTGCAACATCTATTACTGCTCCTGCATTTTTTGAGGCTTCATGGATGCATAAGCGCAATGGGATTTATTATTTCTCTTACTCAACCAACCCGAAAGCGCAGATGCGCATCGACTATATGATGAGTAAAAGCCCTACCACTGGATTTACCTATGGAGGAATTGTTGCCGCGCAACCGCCAAAAAACAATAACAATAACCATCAGGGAATTTTCGAATTTAAAGGACAATGGTATCACGCCTACCACAACAGGGCTGTAGCATACAAATTGGGAATCCCTACAGAATTTAAAAGAAATCTGGGTGTTGAGGTGCTAAATTACAGAGCCGATGGCAGTATCGAACAGGTAACCTACACGGCAGATGGAGTACCACAGGTGGAAGGATTAAATCCCTACATGCGTGTGGAGGCCGAAACGATGAGTGACCAACAAGGTGTTAAAACTGAAACATGCAGCAAAGGTGGYTTAAATGTTACGCATATTAAAAACGGAGATTGGATAAAAGTTAGGGGCGTAGACTTCGGCAAAGGAGCAAAAAAGTTTTCAGCTTCTGTAGCAAGTATTGGGAAGGACAACAAAATTGAACTTCGTTTAGGCAGCCCTGACGGAAAAGTAATTGGAACACTGGCCGTGCCAAACACTGGTGATGCGCAGACATGGAAAGAAGTGAGCTGCAAAGTTAATGGCGCAACAGGAAAACAAGATCTTTTTCTAACCATTAAAGG
>NZ_JBFTQI010000640.1:0-3485 GCF_056398925.1 Pedobacter sp. 01T416_2 | reverse complement strand
CCTAACTTCTAACGACGTGAAGTTTATTGCTACGAAATACCAGGGGACAAAAGGTGATAACAGGTATTTCGACATTGCACGCTGTAACGTTGCCATCAAGGAAATTCCTGGAGGCAACCTTGCACAAGATTCTAAAAATAAACTGCGGGGACAATTTTTTGCATTGAGAGCACTCTCTTACTTTGAACTGACTCGACTTTACGGTGGTGTTCCTCTGGTACTTACACCGCAAAATCCAGATAATGTAGAGTTAAGTGGAAGATCCAGCGCATCAGCATGTTTTAAATCTGTTGTGAGCGATTTGGATTCTGCAATGGTTTTATTAAATAATGTAACCTGGAATGACGGGAATGAACGGGGTAAATTTACACGTAAGGCAGCGGCCGCATTAAAAGGCCGGGTATTGTTATACTGGGCAAGTCCGCAGTTTAATCCCCTAGATAATCCATCACACCCCTTTGATCAAAGCAGGTGGACTACTGCATATCAGGCTTGTAAAGAAGCTTATGATATATGCAAAGCTTCAGGTAACAGTTTATTACCAAACTATGGAGATATTTTTTTGAAGGAAGGAACCAGTAATACGGAGGCTATAATTGTCCGTTCCTATTCTAATAAAGTTGAAAAAAGAGGTCAGAATGTAGAAGCCAAAGCAAGGCCCACAGAAGAGGGTGGTGGTGCATCTGCATTTATTCCGACCTTAAATCTTGTAAACACTTATACCATGAAGGATGGAGTTCCGGTTGGGCAGGCCAGCTCGTTCACTTACGATCCTGTGCTATTTTGGGTAAACCGCGATCCAAGATTGGATGCAACGATAGCCTACAATGGAAGCAGCTGGAAATTAAGCGGTGCAAGCAGCAGGAGACAATGGAATTATGTTTCGAACATTACCGAACCATCGCCGCAGGGCTTTTATATGAAACGATTTTGCGATCCTGAACTGGCGAAAGGCGCTGTGGCTTATGCCAATGATTTTGGGGGGAATGGCTTAGACTGGATAGAGTTGCGTTATGCTGAAGTAATTATGAATTTGGCAGAATGTGCCAATGAAATCGGTAACCTCGCAGAAGCACAAAATTTAGTAAAAGAAATCAGAATTCGCGCTGGCATTCAGGCTGGAACAAAAAATTACGGACTAGATCTGGCTTCATCGAAATTACTAATGCGAGATTTAATACTGAAAGAAAGAATGATAGAATTTGCGTTCGAAGGTAAACGTGCCTACGATTTAAGACGTACCAGAAATTACCATCTTTTACAAGGCTCAATGCAAACCATACAGTGGGAAACAAAATCTGCAGCACTAAAAACTGAACTTGAAGTAGTTACGGCAAATGGAGCACGGTTTAGAGAAGGAGTTAATGTCAATGACAAAACATCTTTTGAGAAATACTTCAAAACCTCAATATTGAACCAGGGCGTAACTGGCTTCAGTATACCAGATACCTATTATTTCTATGCTTTGCCATCAACATTTATGAATTCTAGCCCGTTATTAGAGCAAACAATCGGTTGGGATGGTGGCACTTTTGATCCTTTAAAATAATTCTTTATTTAAACAGATAAAATCATGAAAAGAATTTTAAAATATTTAGGCTTTTTGGCTGTAGGAGCCGTCGTATTTTCTTCATGTAAAAAAGAAGGAGAAAATATATTTAATATGTTTGATGATGTAACAGTAACCTATCATTCAACAAGCCCTTATGCAGTAACCGATTATAAAGAAGTAAATGCAGGTGATAGCGTGTATCTGGATTACACCATAACTTCTGCAAAGGAGGATATGTATGCTGTCTGTATTTTCGAAACATCGGCGGCTATACCCTCTAAAATTATAGTTAACGATAATCAAAGAAGAAATTATTCGGGAGTTGTAAAACTGAAAATGAATACCCGGGTTGGCAAAACATCCTATCGCATTTGGGCTTTGGATAAAGCAGGGGTTTATTTGGGTGACGGTTACAAAACGATTACAATAGAGGTAAGGTCAGATTATAAATATTGGTCTTCAAGAGAATTATATATTCCTGATACATTAGGTAAAGTGAAGAACTGTTATATGTCACTTTCAACAGGAGAACTATTCAATTACAGTAACGGTGCAGCCAGTTCTGATAAAATAGATCTGGGATTGTATAGGTCGCCCGTAACCGGGACACCAAATGCATATTTGTACAATGTTTATGCTTTAAATTCGAGCCCGATTCCTTTTACTTCCTACGACATTAACGCTTGGACCAAAAAAGCAACGTTATTTGCCGCACCAAAAACCGCACAGTCTGCCGCCTTTTTAAATCTTCGAACAGGCGATCAGATTATTACGGCAGGTAAAAGTGCAAAGCCCACACTTAAAGGTATATCTACCGGGCTGATTCCAGGGAGTTTATTTTATTTTTTAACTGCTGACGGAAAGTATGGTGCTTTTTATGTGAATTCTGTTTCGAGTAACAACTCTTCTGGCGGTGTATTCTTAAACGTTGATGTGAAAATTCAGAATTAATACTATCATTTGTGAGCGCTCAATAACATGGGCTTTAATTCATCTAAAACGAGGCAAAATCTGTCTCGTTTTTTTTAATTTATTTTTATTTAAGAATGTTACATTTATATATGAATATATTTCCATATCTTAGATCATCAAATACAGATCAAGCAAAGAACTATATTGATTTGATTTAGTTACGTTAATAGCCTATAATATGTAGCCAAAATCATACAGTAAATAGCCGATTATTGATTGCAATTTTGAGATATAATATACTTTCTAACCAGAATAAATACCAAGATCAAAGTAAAAAATGAGCCAAATTACCCATATTATCACCGATTTTTTTTATTAGAAGCCGTGGTTGATTCTTTTATCATAAAATAATTTTACATCTATTTTCTCTGCTCTCTTAATACGCTCCATTTGTAAAGTTAAAACGATACTATAGTTGCTCAATCGATTGAAGGTTGAAACTTTTGATCATTGAAGAGATCACACCATTAAAAGCAGACGGGAAATTGTCTAAATAGAATTAAAAACTAACCAAATAATAAGATGAACTTAAAATTTTTACGCAAAATTTCTTTGTCCTTGCTATTTATGCTACTGGCAAGCACAATCCTTTTTGCTCAAGACCGAAAGATTACGGGTAAAGTTGTCGATCAGGCAGATGGGCAGGGAATCCCTGGAGTAAATGTAAGTCTAAAAGGTGTTCCAAGCAATGTGAGCACCAATTCTGACGGTGTTTACACCATCCAGGTAAAATCTGATGCAGATGTTCTTGTATTCTCATTTATAGGATATGTAAGACAACAGGTAACCATAGGCAAGCAAACTAATATTGTAGTTCGTTTAGTTCCGGAAAACAAGAGCCTCGAAGATGTGGTTGTTGTTGGTTATGGTACCCAAAAGAGAAGTCATTTAACAGGTGCTGTTGTAGATATAAAGGCAACCGAGGTGGAGGACTTACCTGCAAGTAATATCGGTGCTGCAC
>NZ_JBFTQI010000639.1:0-3486 GCF_056398925.1 Pedobacter sp. 01T416_2 | reverse complement strand
TATTTATATTACCGTTATCTCAAGAAAAAAAGGTTCGTCATCTCGACTGAAGCTCAGTCCCGAATTTTCGGGAGAGAGATCTATTGCAACAGATTTAGCTTCGCTGAGCCTTCGGGTTCTCGACTGCGTTGCACTCCGCTACCATTGACGTTATTTTACATAACTACTAATAATCAACATTTTAACCGATTTTGTGTTTCCGCCCAACTAGGCCTCACCACGGTATCCCCGTTGTACTTAAACCCGGCCTAACAAATTTTTCGGGCCGCACTCATCAAGCCAACCCACTAGCTTCGAAAGAAAAATTTTCAGCCGGCATTTTTTGCTTCTTTTTGATGCCAAAAAGAAAGAGCCCTTCGGTGGCGGCGAGCCGAGGCAAGACCGCGCCTTAGGGCAAAAGAAATCAATTAAACGTCACTCATATTGATTTTTATAAAATAAATTACCCCTCGAAATGACGATATGGTTTTTGGAAACGAAAGCAAGCATTTCATCGGAAAATTCAGTCCTTCTTTCCGTTACATTCCTCGCTGCGCTGCGGGCTTTCCACTGCAATAAGGTTTATCAACTAAGGGCATTGCAACTGAAAACCAGAAACCGTTAACTGCAAATTAACTTCTAATCGCCTCTACCGGGTCTAACCTTGATGCTGAATATGCTGGCCAAAAACCAGAGATAGTGCCGATGATTATTGATATGCCAATACCTAAGGCAATATTGTTCAAGCCCAGTATAATATGAAAATCTGTGGCCGCACCAATCCCCAGGGCGAGCAGAAAGACCAGTAATAAACCCAGCAAACCACCTAAAATACAAAGCGAAATCGATTCGAATATGAATTGAAGCAGGATAAAATAGTTTTTTGCACCCAGCGATTTTTGGATGCCGATAATATTGGTACGTTCCTTAACCGATACGAACATGATATTGGCAATACTGAAACCACCAACCAGGATCGAAAACCCACCAATTACCCAACCGGCAATATTTACCATTTTAAACATCGAATCTAACTGGTTAGAAATAATGGTGGTTTTATTTAGTGCAAAATCTTCTTCCTGGCCAGGTCTGATCCTGTGGATGGAGCGCATTAAACCTTTCAATTCGCTTTCTACCTCTTCTAAATTCACATTATCCTTACCACGAACTGTAATCTGTGGACCATAACGCTCGCTTTGGATATCTAAAACACCTTTCGCAAAAGCAATCGGAATATTTACGTTTTTATCAAGAGAGGTACCTAACATATCTTCTCCTTCTTTTTTGAAAACACCAACAACAGTTAATCTTCTTCCTAAAATCTGTACCTGTTTACCTACTGGCGCACCTCCATCAAAAAGCCCGTCGGCTATATCAGAACCTAAAATACAAACAGGTGAGCCGTTTTTACTCTCATTTTCGGTAAAATACCGGCCGTCCTGAAGCTCGAAATTCCAGGTCTTATTAAAATCGTGCGATGCTGCCCATACCGAAATCCCTTCTACTGAGTTACTTCTGTATTTGATCGTCCTATCGTTAGTTGATATTTCGAATGTAACGCCTTGTGCATTTTCAATTCTCTCGCGGAGGGCTTCAAAATCGCGCAATGAAGGCTGAGGGCGGTTCATATATTTCCACCAAGGGTAATTATCACCAAAACTCCAAGGCCATTTTTGAATATAAATAGTATTGGAACCCAGTTTATCTACACTGGACTGCAATTTACCGCGAAAGGTATCTACTGCAGAGAATACAGCAATGATGGTAAAAATACCGATTGTTATAGCCAAAAGCGATAACATGGTGCGTAATTTATTCTGGCGCAACGCATCAAATGCAAAACGGAAACTCTCGCCTATTAGCCTAAAGATTATCATAATTAAAGGTTAGATGCAAAGCTTTTCAAAAGGTTACAGCTTATCTTCAAAACTAATTAATTTTATGTCTACAATGCATTAATCGCCCTGTATTATTTGATTTAAATTGATTAAAACATAATATACATAAATTGCGTTTGATAAAATACGAAAAAGAAAAATTAAATTCGTATTTTTGCACCTCAAAAAATTCATCAAGAATGAAATTATCACAATTCAAATTCAACTTACCAGAATCATTAGTAGCCAACAATCCGGCAGAACAGCGCGACGAAGCTCGCCTAATGGTTTTACATAAAGACAGCGGTAAAATTGAACATAAAATTTTTAAAGACGTTTTAGGTTATTTCGATGACAAAGACGTAATGATATTAAATAACACTAAGGTTTTCCCTGCCCGTTTATATGGCAATAAAGAGAAAACCGGTGCAACCATCGAGGTTTTCTTGCTACGTGAATTAAACAAGGAATTACGTTTATGGGATGTTTTGGTAGATCCGGCACGTAAAATCCGTGTAGGTAATAAATTATATTTTGGCGACGACGATTTATTGGTTGCTGAGGTTGTAGACAACACCACATCACGTGGCCGTACCATCCGTTTCCTATTTGAAGGTACTGACGAAGAATTTAGAAAAAACGTTGAAATTTTAGGTGAAACTCCACTTCCTAAATACATTAAACGCAAAGCTACTGCTGAAGATAAAGAACGTTATCAAACCATTTTTGCTAAGCACGAAGGTGCTGTAGCTGCTCCAACTGCTGGTTTACACTTTAGTCGTGAGTTGATGAAACGTCTTGAACTTAAAGGTATAGAATTTGCAGAAGTAACTTTACACGTTGGTTTAGGAACTTTCAGAACTGTTGAGGTTGAAGACTTAACCAAACACAAAATGGATTCTGAGCAATTTATTATCGAGCAAAAAGATGCAAACATTGTAAACAAAGCTTTAGAGGAAAAAAGAAAAATCTGCGCGGTAGGTACTACTTCAATGCGTGCTATCGAATCGGCTGTTTCTGCTAACAGAACATTAAAATCGGCTAACGATTGGACCAGTAAGTTTATCTTCCCTCCTTACGATTTCAGTATTGCAAACTCAATGATTACCAATTTCCACACCCCAGAATCTACTTTATTGATGATGGTAAGTGCATTTGGCGGATATGAGAACGTAATGAATGCTTACGAAGTTGCAGTAAAAGAAAAATATAAATTTTACAGCTATGGCGATGCCATGCTAATTATATAGATTTGAGTATTGAGATATGAGATTTGAGTTAAACCAAGTCTCATATCTCAAATCTATAATCTCACATCTTAAAACATGAAATACTACGCTATAATTGTAGCAGGCGGTTCTGGCAATCGGATGCAAACGGAARCCCCAAAACAATTTCTACTGCTCAAAAACCTTCCGGTTTTGATGCATACCATAAAAGCTTTTGCACAAAGTGATACCCAACCTAAAATTTTATTGGTTCTAAACAAAGATCAACAAGCTTACTGGACTCGGTTATGTGAGGAATTTAATTTCCATGTACCACACCAGGTTATCGATGGCGGCACCTGGACTCGGTTATGTGAGGAATTTAATTTCCATGTACCACACCAGGTTATCGATGGCGGCAC
>NZ_JBFTQI010000638.1:0-3500 GCF_056398925.1 Pedobacter sp. 01T416_2 | reverse complement strand
AAGTTAGTCTTCGCAACACTAGATAATAGGTTGCCGAAAACAAGATCAGCACCAGATTAATTTTCAATAAAATGATAAAGAAATGTGGCATGGCATTTACTTTTCAGGGTTCTCAATTAAATTTATAATCTCTTTAAGTTCCTCCGCACTTATTTTTTTATCCTTTGCAAAAAAAGCTACCAGTTCTTTATAAGAGCTTTGGAAATAATTATTTACAAAACCACTCATAAAGCGCTTTTTATATTCTATTTCCTTAACTTTTGCACTATAGCGGTTGGCATTGGCAAAACGTTCGCTCATCAGATAGCCCTTGCGTTCTAAATTCTTGATGGTAGATGCCAGTGTAGTATATGGTGGTTTCGGATCGGGAAGTACATCCATAAAATCTTTGATAAAGCCCTTACCTATCTGCCAAACAGCCAGCATGGCTTCCTCTTCCTGTAATGTTAATTTTTCCATTATTACGAATATATCGTAAATATACGAAAACATCCTAAAAGGAAAAAGACTTTAACAAAACGCTAACATTTAACGCTTTATTAAAGTCTTTTTGGTTCATTGGCCATTAGTTCATTGGTCAATGTTTTAATCGGTTAACTGCCTCAAACGTCAATTTAACTTAATCGACTTGAGACTCTGGACTCCGAACTACCCTATCTACTTCCCGCTTCTTTTTTCAGCTTGTAATAAGGTTTCCTGAATGATTTTTCTCATTTGAACAGCTGCATCCAGTWATTTTGGATTACCATCAAAGTCGCCATAAATGGTTACGTGTTTTGACTTCTTTTTATAGTTGAAAGTTATATCATAACGCGGTACCAGTCTGGATTTATCGCTTTTTTTACCAATGGTATCTGGAAAATTCCAAAGGCCGATTTCGTTTGCCTTTCTATGCATGTATAACACATCATTGCTCTTTAAAAAGAACTTTTTGGTAACTACTGAGTCTTTATTATTTACGTACTGATAAATGCCGGTCTTTGAATCGTATGTGTTTTCCAAAGTATCTTTTAAACCATAACTATACTGCATTGACACAAAATCATCCTTGCGGAAAGGCGCATTCTGTATAATCGGTTTATAATAGATGTAACAATAAATGATCATCGGAACGATAATGGTAATGGCTAAGAATATTTTTTTTCCTCTACTTGACACTTGATGTTGAATTATTGAGTGAATATTTAATTATTGAATGAGAGAATTGTTGAATGATTGAATGAATTATTGAATGAGACAATAGGACTCAAGACTACCGACTTTAAACTTACGACTCCTTAAGCTCCCCTTCCCACTTACTTACCACTGCTGTTGCAATGCTATTTCCAACAACATTAGTTGCAGAACGGCCCATATCCAATAAAGGATCGATACCGATTAACAAAGCTAATCCCGCTTCCGGAATATTAAAGCTCGCGATGGTGCCGGCAATTACCACTAATGATGCTCTTGGTACACCAGCAATTCCTTTACTGGTTAACATGAGGATTAAAAGCATAGAAATTTGCTGCTCGAAACCTAAATGGATGCCATAGGCCTGTGCAATAAATAAGGAAGCAAAGGTCATGTACATCATCGAACCATCCAGGTTAAACGAATAACCCAATGGCAGTACAAAACTTACAATTTTATCTTTACAGCCGAAACGCTCTAACAGCATCATTGTTTTTGGATAAGCCGCTTCGCTACTTGCTGTACTGAAAGCCAAGAGCGCAGGCTCTTTCATATCGTTTACCAAACGGAAAATACGTTTCTTCAGTACCAAAAATCCTAAGAAAATTAAAACTGCCCATAGTATGGCTAATCCCAGATAGAATTCGCCTATAAATATGGCATAGGTATTAAGTACATTCAAACCTTGTTTGGCCACAATGGCTGTCATGGCTCCAAAAACAGCCAATGGTGCAAAATTCATTACATAACCTGTCATTTTTAAGATTACGTGCGCAATGGCGTCAAATGCTTTGATTACAACCTGGCCTAAATCGCCAATTGCAGCTGTTGCTACACCAAAGAATAAAGAGAATACAACAATCTGCAAAATTTCGTTGGTAGACATCGATTCGGCAATACTTTTTGGAAAAACGTGCGCGATAAAATCTTTTACACTCATTGATGCTTTCTGGATACCGGTATTTACCAATTGATCGGGCAATGATAATTTCATATGTCTTCCGGGTTCGAATAAGTTTACTAAAATCATACCCAGTACCAGCGACATTAACGACATGGCCAAAAACCAGCCCAATGTTTTACCGCCAATTCTACCCACGGCCTTAATGTCGCCTACTTTGGCTACACCAACCACTAAGGTTGTAAATACCAATGGCGCAACAATCATTTTAATCAGGCGAAGAAAAATATCGCTCAATAACGTAAAGTATTCTAATTTTTTCTCCCTAATGTCTTCGTTTTCTTTTTTGATTTTAGCGTTTACTTTTCTTTCGGCCTTAAGTTGTGTATAGCCAATACTGGTGGTATCGGTAGTTTTGGCAATGCTTACCTCTATACTTTTAACTTTCGCATCGGCGGTGAGTATTTTCTGGTTATAGACATCGATTGAATTGACATTTAAAATATAGCCCAATGCAATACCCGCAATCAGCGCTAAGAAAATGAAAAGCGTGAGTTTGTTTTTTTTCATGAATATAAAAAGTTTGTGGCACTCTTAATTTGGTAAAACTACGATATTTACGGCGTGTAACAAATTTTGATAACAGGTGACATTAAAAAATATATTATTTTTGATTTCTGGTGTAACAAAAAATGTACATCATCATCTAAAACGCAACTATAAACCCCTAAATGGAACAAAAAGACAAGTTATTTAAAGAGATCTTCGATTCAAATTCCAAAAAGATATTCCATTTATGTTATGGTTATACTGGCGATACCGACGCTGCAAACGATCTTCTACAGGAAACTTTTTTAAAGGTTTGGCAAAATCTGGATAAGTTCAGAAACAAATCTTTAATTTCTACGTGGATTTATAGAATTGCCGTGAATACTTGTTTAACTTATTTGAGATCAGAAAAAAGACAGGCGAAAGACGAATTAACAGATAACATTATAGAAAATAAAATAGAGGAATTTTCAGAGAAAAATGAACAGGTTGCCCTACTTTATAAATGTATATCCAAGCTCGAAGAGAATGACCGTTTAATTATTACAATGGTACTTGATGAATTACCATACCACGAAATTGCCGACATATCTGGAATAAGCGAAGGCAACTTGAGGGTAAAAATTCACCGCATTAAACAAAAATTAACAGAACTATATAGSCAGTATGCAAGCGTTTGATCAAATACAGGAGTTGTGGCAAAAGCACGAGGTAGAAGTTAAGGTTTCTGCTGATGAAATGCTGCAACAAGCGAAGAAAGAAGTAAATGGATTAAAGCTAAAATCTGCTTTGAACATTTTGGGGATGCTGGCATCCTTTATTGCCATTGCTGCATTATGGATATTTTTTCACTTCGAATCGTGGACTACACACGTAG
>NZ_JBFTQI010000637.1:0-3502 GCF_056398925.1 Pedobacter sp. 01T416_2 | reverse complement strand
CATCACAAGAAGGGAGTACCAACAATACTCAGGAAGAAAATAATATTAAAGATTTGGGCGGTAAAGCAGCCATCGAAAAACTGAAAACATTAACCGAAAAGGCCGAAAGCTGTTTTTTCTGTACCAATATTAAAACTGGTGTACCCTTGTCGGTAAGGCCAATGGCTATTCAGCAAGTGGATGATGAGGGGAATATATGGTTTATGAGCATGAAAGACAGTCACAAAAATGATGAGATTTCAACTGATCCCTTTACTCATTTGTTGTTTCAGGCCGGAGCGCACTCGGGTTTTGTAAATATTTATGGAATTTCTGAAATCAGCAGGGATCAGGCTAAAATCGACGAGCTTTGGAGCCCGTTTATCAAAACATGGTTTCAAGGAGGGAAAGACGATCCTGATATTACCTTAATCAAGGTTATCCCTTCGGAGGGATACTATTGGGATACCAAACACGGCACTGCCGTTGCATTTTTAAAGATGGCAGCGTCGGTAATTACTGGAAAAACAATGGATGATTCTGTAGAGGGAACTTTGGAGGTTGATTAAGTTTTTCGTCATGCTGAATTTATTTCAGCATCTTATAGACCCTGAAATAAATTCAGGGTGACGGTCGTATTTTATTTATCTCCTAAATAATCAAATCCTTCAAACTCTTCTCTTTGAGCTCTTTTGCTTAAGATATCTTCTTCTTCGGCTTGTACTCTTGAGAAGAATAAGGCTTCGGCCTGGATTCTTTTTATTAATTGACGTACCAGCGTTAAATCAAAAGCATCTTTGCTTAATTTAATGCAGTATTCTCTTTCGTTGATTTCTAAACTTGACGTATTCATATCGCAATGATTTTAATTATCGATTGCTGTAAATATAGAAAAGGCTTGCTAAACAATTGTTAGCAAGCCTTTTAAGTTTATGTTATGTTTTTGTTAAAATCAAATCCAGAATTCCCTTTTTTGGGTCTCAGATTGATTATTTATGAGATAAGAATAAGCCTTCGTCTGTTTTGGCAACTTTTAAAATTCCTTTTCCTGTTAAAGCTTTTAAGGTTGTATCCCATTTTTTATTACTCCAATCGGCAAGTTTTCCTTTTACTTCAGTTAACAGATATTGTTCGCCTTCCGAAACCAATGAATACAATTCTGTTTCTTCAGGTGTCATTTCTATTTTCTTTTTCTCAGGACGCATCTGCGGGAAGAATAAAACTTCCTGGATGGTACTTTGGTTGGTCATTAACATCACCAAACGATCAATACCAATGCCCAAACCTGAAGTAGGCGGCATACCATATTCTAATGCACGTACGAAATCATCATCCATGGCCATGGCCTCGTCATCACCGCGGGCAGCTAACTTTAACTGATCTTCTAAACGCTCTTTTTGGTCAATAGGATCGTTTAATTCTGAATAAGCATTTGCAATCTCTTTACCATTAACAAATAGCTCAAAACGCTCTACCAAACCGTCTGCCGTACGGTGCTTTTTAGCAAGCGGTGTCATTTCGATCGGGTAGTCGGTAATGTAGGTTGGCTGAATTAAATTCGCTTCAACTTTAGCGCCGAAAATTTCATCAATTAATTTACCGCGGCCCATCGTATCATCGGTTTCGATGCCTAAATCTTTACAAGTCTGTGCAATTTCTTCCTCTGTCATCGCCGAAACATCAATTCCGGTATATTTTTGGATCGACTCGTACATGGTTAATTTTTCGTACGGTCCTTCAAAATTAATTTCGTTGGCACCAACTTTAACTACACTTGCACCAGTTGTTGCAATAGCTACTTTTTCTAAACATTCTTCAACCATTGCCATCATCCAGATATAATCTTTATAGGCAACGTAAATTTCCATTGAAGTAAATTCAGGGTTATGCGTACGGTCCATCCCTTCGTTACGGAACATTTTACCGAATTCATATACACCATCAAAACCTGCAACGATTAATCTTTTTAAATATAACTCATTTGCAATACGCAAATAAAGCGGCATATCTAAAGTATTATGGTGTGTGGCAAAAGGACGCGCAGCAGCACCGCCATGAATAGGCTGGAGGATAGGCGTTTCTACTTCCATCCAACCCTGGTTATCAAAATAATTGCGCATGGTATTAATCACCTTGCTACGTTTAATGAAAATCTGTTTAAAATCAGGATTTACCGTTAAATCTACATAACGCATGCGGTAACGCAATTCAGGATTGGTAAATCCATCATAAACATTACCTTCATCATCGCGTTTAACGATTGGTAGGGGACGTAGTGACTTAGAAAGCACCTTAAATTCAGTAACATGTACAGAAATTTCTCCTGTTTGCGTTGTGAATACATATCCTTTAACCCCAATGAAATCGCCAATATCTAAAAGTTTTTTAAATACTGTGTTATATAAGGTTTTATCATCACCAGGACAAAGTTCGTCGCGCTTTAAGTAGATCTGAATTCGGCCGGTAGAATCCTGTAACTCCGTAAAAGAGGCAGCACCCATAATATTGCGGCTCATAATTCTACCTGCTAATACTACGGTCTTGTATGCTGTCTTATCTACTTCATAATTAGCTAATATATCTGCTGCATATGCATTTACTTCATACGCTTCTGCAGGATAAGGCTCAATGCCTAATGCGCGTAATTGCTTTAGCGACTCACGTCGTAATACTTCTTGTTCTGATAATCCTATACTCATTTCAGGTATTTTTTGCAAAAGTAATGCTCTTGCATTTTTTGTTATTGTTAAATTTTGGTGCTTTAATGAAAAAGAAATAATTAGCTGATTAAATTTTGAATTAATATTGGAAAAATTCAATTTTCAGTACCAATTAGCTATCCACTTAAAACAGATGGTTGCAAAGATAAGAAAGCTATCGTAATTACTAAATGCTTTATAGATATAACATCGCATTTTAGCATGTTAAAAGCCAAGTGGATAAAAATTGATGCGCAGAAACTTTACCAGCAGTATTTATTCCATATCAATTAACGGATCCCAGAATACCTTTTTAAGATTTTGAACTTTCAGGTTTTTAATTTCAACGCCTTCTCGTTCGAGGAGTTCCTGTCTTTTAGCTGTAGATGATGGATCGCCGCTGAGCAAGCCGTTGCTGCTGATTACCCTATAATAAGGAACAGGAGGCTGTGCTGATCCGCAAGCACCAATGGCTCTGGCTACCATTCTCGACAGATTAGGTGCACCAATGGCTTTTGCAATTGCTCCGTATGAAGTTACCCTTCCTTTGGGTATTTCTCTGGTTAAATCCCAAACCTGTTCAAAAAATAAATCGTGTCTCATCGTTCTGGCAAATGAGACATAAAGCTATTAAATATATCTGTTTCATAATTCGTGATTGAGAATTTATTTTATTAAGGACTTCCTATAATTTCATTGGTCTAATTAGCAACTTCATGGTCAGACCCCCTTCAGAAGTTTTTAAGTATTTCATCGGGTAAATTTTTCAGCGATATGAATTTAATGTTTTACAGATGTTATATTTGTTTGGATGTGAATAGCCA
>NZ_JBFTQI010000636.1:0-3503 GCF_056398925.1 Pedobacter sp. 01T416_2 | reverse complement strand
CCATTACGCTGCAACCTCCTTAGTTTTTTTGTTAAAAGCCCCACTACGCTTTTTCTCATTGTAAGCAACAGCGTGTTTGTCTAAACGGATTGTTAAGAAACGTAACACACGCTCATCGCGTTTTAATTCAAGCTCTAATTTTGCGATCAAATCACCTGAAGATTTGTATTCAGTTAAGTTGAAGAATCCGTTTGATTTTTTCTCAATTGGATACGCTAATTTTCTCAAACCCCAATTATCCTCTTGGACAATTTCGGCTCCGTTATCAACAAGGATTGCTTTATATTTGGCTAATGCCTCTTTAGCAACTTCTTCTGATAACAAAGGGGTTAGAACGATAACAGTTTCGTACTGATTCATTGTTATAAATTATGTTTTTAATTTTTAATCCCGAGGTATATTACGGGGATGCAAAAGTAACAATATATTTCTTAAAATCAAATGATTAATTATAAAAAAGAAGAATCGCAAGCAATTAAGAAAGAAAAAGTTACATGATAAAACGAAACACCGAAAAAGACCGCGATACACCTACCTCATCACCATTCTGGTGCCTCAAATCTCATTTCGCATATCTCACATCTAATCTCACAAACAAAAAAAGGGAGACTATCTATCCGACAATCTCCCCATATCAATTAGCTGTAATGTTTAATAAGTTTGTATCGTTTTAACAAAACTCTCTTCTTTATACGTCACCACAAAGGTTAATTCTTTAGAATCTGTTTTGCTGATATTGAATTTTTTTGTCAACTGCACTTTATCTTTAAATACTTCGCTGTAAACCTCGTCATTGTATTCGTTGTATACTTTAACTTCGATTGGATTTTTATCCAGGTTATCCAGATCAAGGGTAACTACCTGATCTTTTTTAGTATAAACCGGTTTAAATATGTTAGATACTTTTGGCTCAGACACCAATGCCTCACCATCTTTGATGGTTACTGTATATTTAGCCAGTTTTAATTCAGACTCTACTTTAAGCACATAGTTTCCGTCAGGAARTGCATTTAAATCATAAACCTTGCTTGATAAAGCTGAAGCATGGATATTTTCTTCAAATAAAACTTCCTCATCTGCACCGATCAGTGACAGATTAACGTCTTCTGCCTTATCTACAGAAAAACGGATAAACTTTTCTTTTTCGCCTTTTACTTTTAGCGTAAAATTATCATCGTTAGCGTGAACACCCGTAGCAGTAAAAAACAACGCTGCTATTAAACCGATTTTTAAGAACTTTTTCATAACCAATATTTTTAAAGAGTTAATAATTATATGACACCACTAAGGTATGGAGGTAACTGAGATATAGGCGATTGCATATTTTCCAATATCTATGCTAGATTACCCCAATTACAAGGGTATTTTATCATAAGTTATAATAAAGCATATTTTTTATGTATTTTAGTACAATAAATTAGAAAATAATGAAGCCAAGTTTCGAGGTTGTTGAGCCTTCTTTCGGGAGTTCATTCTATTATTCAAAATATGTAGAAAACGCTAATAACATGGCGCACCTCTGGCATTACCACCCCGAAGTTGAAATGGTATTTGTAAATGGCGGTGCCGGAAAAAGGCAGATTGGTAGCCACGTTTCTTATTATACCGATGGCGATCTGATCCTGATTGGCAGCAATCTCCCCCATTGCGGATTTACAGATACCAATACCGGGAATAAAAACGAAACGGTAATCCAGATGAAGCCCGATTTTTTAGGCGCCACTTTTTTAGGCCTGCAGGAGATAAAAGGAATCTATGAGCTTTTTGATAAAGCAAAGGCCGGAATTGCATTTGGCAGCGAAACCAAAAGTATGGTAGGCGACAGGATCGAAATGATGGACGATCAGCCTCCATTCGACAGGCTTTTAACCCTGCTCAGCGTTTTAAAAGAGCTCGAACATGCCAAAGATTATAAAATTTTAAATGCCGACGGGTTTTCGATGGAAATGCAGGTGCAGGATAACGACCGCATTAATATGATCTTTAACTATGTAAAAGATCATTTTCAGGATCAGATCAGTTTGCAGCATATCGCTGAAATGTCGAGTATGACTGTTCCCTCCTTTTGCCGGTATTTTAAAAAGATCACTAAAAAAACCTTTACCCATTTTGTGAATGAATACAGGGTGGTACATGCTTCAAAGCTTCTGGCCGAAAAACCCATCAGTATTGCCAATATTTCTTACGAAAGCGGTTTTAACAACTTTAGCCATTTTAATAAATTGTTCAAGGAGTTTACCGGCAAAAGTGCATCAGAATATAGGCATGAGCTTAAATCAGTGATCAAATAATTTACATCCCTTATTTAACAGAATTTAACAGGCAATAACCAGTTTTTTAGTTATACTTGTTTTTCGATCTAAAGCAATGAAAAACAGTTCTCTACACCAAAAAATCATACTAGCCTTTTTTCTGTCGATAGTTACAGTTGGCCTGTATGCTCAAAAAACAATCAACAGCCCTTCTATTGGTTTCAATAGCAATGGTTCAACACTGAAAATCACTAAAATAGTAACATCAGATACCGCTACCGTGTTATGGTTCACCACCACTTACCCTGCTGGCCAATGGATCAGGATCCCAAAAGACACTTACCTCCAAGACAATGTTGGCTCAGCTAAATATTATATCAAAAATACTGTTGGCGTACCATTAGCCGCACAGTATTTTATGCCAAAAACGGGTGTAGTATCCTATCAGCTAATTTTCCCAAAAGTAAATGCAAAGGCTACAAGCATTGATTATGGAGAAGAAGGTGACAACGCCTGGAAAATTTACGACATTGCCCTGCAGGAAAGCAAAAGTTTACTTCCAAACTTTATTTATACAAGCTGGTATAATAAAAACAATAGTAATCTCGAAGTTGCTTTTTTCAATAAAGAGATAGTTTACAACAACAAAATTTGGTCGTATAAAAATGTCGTTAAAAAAACCAATAGTGTTAATACCACTATATCTATTACCAATGGAAAAGACACCAAACAACTATCAATTAAGGACTTAAAAAACAATAACATTAGCCTTACCATTGGCAATAAAACAATTCAATTGATCAAAAATCAGGTAGATTGTAAAAGGACCATCAGCAAAGAAACCTATAAACTTCCCATCTTCAAAAACGACAGCGCTACTTTTAGTGGTTACATTAAAAACTACAGTCCAAAACTGGGCACTAAAACCTTGATCATATATGTAAACAATATTATCGCAGGAGGACAGGAAAACCAGATCATAAAAATACAGAAAAACGGCTATTTTTCAACAAAAGTAGGAATCTATCACCCTGAAAGAGTTTTCCTTAGGTCAGATATATGCAATGAAAATGACATCTATCTGGAGCCTGGTAAAGAACTTTTCGTAATTATCGGTGATGAAAAAACTAAGTATGCAGGTGAGATGGCCCAATTAAACGAAGATCTTTCCACACTAAATCAAATACAGCTATTCGACTACGAAAAAATCCAGAAAAAGATTGTTCGCATGCCCCCGAATGAGTACAAGGA
>NZ_JBFTQI010000635.1:0-3516 GCF_056398925.1 Pedobacter sp. 01T416_2 | reverse complement strand
CAGATAATGTAGCAAATGGATGGGATGGAACTTTCAAAGGAGTAAATCAACCGATCGGAGTTTATGTGTACATGGTTGACATTACGTTCACCAATGGAACAACATCATTAAGAAAAGGTACAGTAACGCTGATTAGATAAGAAGAGGATTAATAATAAACAGATAAAATCAAAGACCATGAAAATACTATCGGCTTTAAAAATATATGTTGCAGTGCTAGGATTACTGCTGTGTACAGCTAAGTCCTTTGCACAAACTGATCCGCATTTTTCACAATATTATGCAAACCCGTTATATCTTAACCCGGCCTTAACCGGGGTAATAGACGGCGATTACCGTGCAACTGTAAACTTTAAACAACAATGGAGTGCATTAAACAGTTCTTTCTTAACAGGCGGTGCATCGTTCGATATGGCGCCAAAAAAGAACTTTGCATTTGGTGCAACCATTTTAAACCAAAGGGCAGGTGAGTTAGATTTTAACTACCTGTCTGCCCTGGTATCAGGTTCGTACCGTTTAAGGTTTGGTGCCGAGGGTTTACAGATGGTGAGCTTTGGATTACAAGCTGGTGTAATTAACCGCAGTTTCGATTTCTCTCAGGCCAGGTTTGGTAACCAGTTTAATCCAATTTCAGGTTATGATGGTGGTATGATGAGCGGCGAAACACTTTCATCTCAATCTTCTTTGGTTCCTGATGTAAATGCAGGTATCATGTATTTTGATGGTAACCCCAACAAAAGTGTGAACGTTTTCTTAGGAGCAAGTGCGGCACACTTAACCCGTCCTATGGATCGTTTCTCTGGTTCAAATTCACGTATCCCTGTTCGTTTTACTGCACATGGCGGTGCGCGGATCAAGGCTTCAGAGTTATTGGATATTGTACCCAATGCATTGTTTATGTATCAGGGGAATACAAACGAGGTATCTTTAGGTGCTTATGCTCAGCTTAATGTTAATCCATCAGCAAACATTTTGTTTGGTGGTAACTACCGCAATAAAGATGCTGCAATTGCCTTTGTTGGCCTACAGTTAAAGAATATGGTTTTCGGCTTAAGTTACGATATTAATACCTCTACTTTCAACCGTGCTTCTAACAGTAACGGTGGTTTAGAGCTTTCGATATCCTTAATTGGCCGTAACGGTCTTATTGGTCCAAACTTCTTTTGTCCACGTTTATAATTAATCAAATGAAAAAAATATTACTCTTTTTGTTAGTGGCATTTGGCGGTTTTGCAAACGCACAGTATGTGGTGAATTATAAAAAGGTTGCAGATACTTATTTCGAAAATAAGGATTACTACGCAGCATCTACTTTTTATAAAAAAGCCTTAAAAATTACTGGAGATAGTACCCAGGCCATTTTACCGTACGGTATGGAAAGGAAATCAGCAACTGATGACAAAGTGATAGACGATTATGAAGGATCGATTTATAACCTTGCAGAATCTAGTAGGCTGTATAGGGAATTTAACGAGGCTGAAAAATATTATGCCATAGCGATCAACTTTACCAATACACGTTTTAGAAAGGCGCTATTTTATTATGCAGAAAGCTTAAGGGCAAATAAAAAATTTAACCTGGCTATCGATGCTTTTCAACAGTTCATCCAAAAAAATCCTGGTGATGCTTTAGCTAAAGACGCCCAAAAGGAAATCGAATCGTGTAAGTTTGCGATCGAAGAAATGCGTTTTCCGCGCATGGTGCAAGTTAAAAAAGTACCTGGCAATGTAAATGGTTTAGGCTCTAATTATGCTCCTGTTAAAATCAACAATGAGTTGTATTTTACTTCATCCCGCCCGGTTGCTGTAGGTAGTAAAAAAGACATCGTTAAAACAGGTGCTGGAGAAGTTCAGGTATCAACTAAAAGCAATCCGTTCCTTAATAATATTTATACAGCTAAGGGCGAATTAACTTCGGCTGATATTGCAGTAAGAAAAATCGATATCAGTATTCCTAAAAACATGGAAGTTGCTGCTGCTACTTTTACTCCTGATGGAAATACAGTATACTTTACAGCCTGGAAGGATAAAGAAAAATATGCCATTTATTCTTCTAAAAAAACTGGTGATAAATGGGCAGACCCACAACCGGTTGGCTTACAGGTAAACAGTAAAGATTTTAATTCAACTCAACCATTTGTAACCAGCGATGGTAAATTCCTGCTTTTCTCATCTGATAGAAGCGGCGGTTATGGTAAGTACGATCTTTGGTATTGCACCGTTCGCGAAGACGGATCTTTAGGTCAGGCCGTAAACTTTGGCTCAACCATTAATACAGAAGATGATGACCGTGCACCATACTACAACCCATTAACCAAAAAGTTATTGTTTAGTACCGATGGTAGAATAGGTTTTGGTGGTCTCGATTTCTTTGAGTCAGAAGGTGATCTTGTAGATTGGACCAAACCAAAAAATGCTGGTTATCCGTTTAACTCATCAAAAGATGATCTTTACTTCACTGCAACAGATGATAAAGGAACAAAAGGATATATCAGTTCTGATYGCGAGTCATCATGCTGTTTAGAGGTATTTGAAGTGAAAAAAGAATACTTCTCAATTGCAGGTATTTTAACTGACTGTAAAACTAAATTGCCATTAGCAGGGGCAAATGTAACGCTTACCAATGCAGAAGGTGCTCAGAAAATTACAACAGGCACTGATGGTGTATACAGATTTAAAGTAGATTCAAAAAGACCAATCAAGTTGCTTTTTGCGAAAGATAATTATTTCGCAATTACTAAAAACTATCCTTACGAAGAATTGGCTAAAGCAGATACCTTGATTTATAAAGATTACTGTTTAAGCCCTTTCAAATTAGGTATCCCAATGGCTTTGGATAATGTTTATTACGAATTTAACAGCGCCGAACTTACGGAGCCTTCTAAAAAAGTGTTAGACTTCCTGATCCCAATTATGGAAGATAATCCTGAAATGGAAATCGAGTTGGGTTCTCATACGGATAATATTGGAACCGATGAGTATAACTTAGATCTATCGAACAGAAGAGCAAAATCTTGTACAGACTATTTAGAAAGTAAAGGAATTGCCGCTGCTAGAATGACTTCTAAAGGTTATGGAGAATCAATGCCGATTGCACCAAACGAAATCGTAGTTAAACGCAAGAAAAAAGATAATCCCGAAGGAAGAGCAAAAAACAGAAGAACAGAATTTAAAGTAACCAAAAAATAAAACACAATTAACATCCCGGTAAGCCATCTTCCTAAAAAGAAGATGGCTTTTTAATTTATATTAAATTGGCTGGGGATTTGTAACCTAGACCTATGTGCCCCTGAATTTTTAATGCACTATTAACGGATTGTGCGTATGGAACTGCAAACTGCAAACTGTCAATTGATAACTTTCTAAATTAATCTTTGTAATTTTCGCCCACATTTAAATTCAATGAAGCTTAATATTCAACCAACCGTAATTTTTAGAACACCTAAATTTTCATATCAATCTGAACTGGTAGATTGTTGGGAGGAATTAAAAGCAGCAATTGCAATATCTTCTGCAA
>NZ_JBFTQI010000634.1:0-3524 GCF_056398925.1 Pedobacter sp. 01T416_2 | reverse complement strand
ATCCAATTTAAAACGGTTAAAGAAGATTTAAGCTTATGGTATTTAAGCGGTGCTTTTGATTTATTGCAGGGCGCATTAATTATTAACCGGTACCAATATCCGGATTTAGATGAGCAAAAGGTAATTAACCAGATGGAAGAAATTAAAAGGGATATCTGGTTGGGCCTTCAATATGAAATGAGCTCGGTTGAAAAAGTAAAACTGATCAATCACGTTTTGTATCAACAATATGGTTTTGGTGGCAATACCAAAAACCACCACGATCCACAAAATTCTTATTTAAACCAGGTTCTGGAAAGCAAAAAAGGCAACCAGATTTCGCTGGCCATTATCTATTCTACCCTGGCACAGAAACTAGACCTGCCTGTGTATGGAATAAACTTGCCACAGCACTTTATTTTGGGTTATATAGACGATAGCAAACAGGAAGGAACTGAATATGGTGTGCTTTTCTACATCAATGCTTTTAACCGTGGTAATATCTTCGGCAAACATGATGTTGATCAGTTTCTTCGCCAGCTTAATTTAGAGGCCCTGCCCGAATATTACCGGCCTTGCAGCAATACCGATATTATCCGCCGGGTAATCAGAAACCTGATTTCGGCTTATGAAAATGCAGGGGCTACCGATAAAGTTGCCGAATTGAACGAACTTCAAGATATTATTGCCGAAAAATAGTTTACTAGATCCCATGCACAAAAGAAAGTTTATCGCCCCTACTGTACTGTTCTGCATTACAGTCATCATCTCCTTATCATTTTTGAGTATCCAATCAAAAGCCCAAAAAACAATTAAACCAAACGTTATTGCCTATTACACCGGACATAATTCAGTAATAGATAGCTTTCCGATCGAAAAAATGAGTCATTTGATTTATAGTTTCGGTCATTTGAAGGGTGATAGTTTAAACATAAGCTCGGCGAGGGATTCAGCCTTGATTACTAAAATGGTGACTTTAAAACAACGAAATCCCGATTTAAAGGTGATGATTGCAATGGGTGGCTGGAGTGCCTGCAAAGATTGTTCGGAGGTATTCAGCAGGGCTGAGGGACGAAAAACATTTGCCAAAACAACTAAAGAAATACTCGATTTTTTCCATGCCGATGGGATAGACATTGACTGGGAATACCCTGCAGTAGTTGGTTTTCCTGGACATAGATATACAGTTGATGATAAACATAATTTCACTTTACTGATTAAAGAACTCCGTAAAAAATTAGGTAAAAAGGCCGAAATTAGCTTTGCTGCAGGCGGTACAAAAAACTGCATCGATTCTTGTTTCGAATGGGATAAAGTAATGCCTTTGGTAAACCGGGTTAATGTGATGAGCTACGATCTGGTAAGCGGATATGCGACACAAAGCGGCCACCATACCCCGTTGTATGCTACCGCTCAACAATCTTTATCAGGCGATTACGCTGTAAAAGCTTTAATAGATTTAGGTGTACCCGCACAAAAAATTGCATTAGGAGCAGCATTTTACGCCCGTATTTTTGAAAACACTATCGATGCCAACCAGGGATTATACCAGCCTACCAAATTTTTAAGCGGTGTTTCTTTTAAGGATTTTAAAAAGCAGTTCACTGCAGAAAATGGCTATACTTATTATTGGGACGAGAAAGCCAAAGCCCCATATTATTATAATCCACAAACAAAATACCTCGCCACTTTTGACGATCCGAAATCAATTTCATTGAAAACCAAATATGTAATTGATCAAAAATTAAATGGCATCATGTTCTGGGAATTAACAGATGATGCTTATACCGATGGACTATTGGATGTGATTGATAAAACGATAAAAGAATTATAACGGATTACCAAAGGTTACCACCCAGTAATTTTGGGCCATGCCTACACCAGCTTCTTTACTTTTAGCATCCATCATGGCTTTACAATGGCTCACGCTATTTTTCCATGCAGCAATTACCTGATCTGCCTGACCATATCCCTTAGCTAAGTTTTCTGCTCTAAATTCACCTGCATAACCTGCATTTAATGCACGCTCCTCTGGAGTACCGCCTTCAAGAGATAAATGATCAAAATAGTTTTGTTGTGCCATATCTTTGGCATGACTTATTGCGGCATTTTGCAGTTGGTTATTTAATGATAGGGTGGGTACTGGGGGCATGTACGCTGTGCCACAATTACACCCACTTTGCCTTAACAGATTAATTTTAGCAATTACCAAATCAACATCATTCTCTGGCACAGACACTTCATCCTTTTTACACTGTGCAAATAAAATGCAGAGCAGTATACAGGCAAACATGCTTAGGCATTTTTTCATATTTATTTTATGCTACAAAAGGAGGCAGCTATAAAGCTACCTCCGAAAGTGAATATTTATTTTTATAAATTAAAAAGCCCTTTCTCTACCCATATAAACATTTTTACCTGTGTAGAAAGTATTGCCAGAAGGGCCTGGAGAGCCGCTATCGCCTTCCATTTGCATATTGATGATTAGCCACATGGGTTTATTTACCGAATTACTCATGGTATGCTTGGCTACCCAAACGTTATCAATATAATAATGGCAATCTACATCTGTTGCACTTACCTTATTGTACCAGCATTTGTAATTATGGTAGGAACCCGCATTAGAAACTGCGGTGAGTTTATTCTCCCAACCACCATCATAAGTATTCTGCCAATTTGTGTTATTGCCCTTAAACTCCATAATATCACTTTCAGGTGGCCATGAATTAACGCCGGTAATCCAAAAAGCAGGCCAGGTTCCTTTACTGGTTGGTACAGCAAAATCACCAGAAATGGTATAACTGGGAAACTGATCGTTAATTAAAACCTGTTGTTTGGCGTAACAAGCACCTGAATTGTACCAAATAGCAATATTGGTAAAACCATTGGCAGTACTGTTTCCTGGAGATGAAGCCAAGCGGGTAGCTTTAATGGTGAGTACACCTCCGCTTAACGAGATCTGGTTATGATTTGAGGTACTCCCTACCATGCGGGCAGAACCATTATGATCGGTACCCCAGGGATAATTATAATTCCATTGTGCCTCAAAATTAGTATAGTTGGCAAGAGAATTACCATCTATTAATGTTTCCCAGGCTTTAACCTGTCCGTTTTCTTGTTTAACTTCTTCTTTCTCTTTCTTACAAGATAAAAGCACCACAAACATGCATGTAAATAACATACACCATTTCATTTTTTCATTTCTCATTTTTTTTGAATTAGGTAAATATTTGGTTAATTGTAAGGCATTAGGATGTGATCAATCGGCTGTAAATCAATAATTAACAACACAAAAGATCTCAGCAACCACAGTAGTGGAGACAAGCTTGGTTGGTTTTTTTTCATAAGATTTGGTTAGGCTGCAAACATAATCTCAATTTTAAATCGACATGCTTGTAAGCAAAGATATACGCAGGCTTATCAAAAAATGAGGGGCTAAATCGTAAAAAAAGAGTGGTAAAATGAGCGTTTTTACATCACTTTTCTTAATACGGGTTATTTTCTGTTTCTAAATGTTTAGGTGTTTAATTTTTATTGACGGAAAT
>NZ_JBFTQI010000633.1:0-3527 GCF_056398925.1 Pedobacter sp. 01T416_2 | reverse complement strand
GCCAGTAGGTTGTCAAAGCTTTTTATAGCCTATTTTTAGTATATTGGTTTATTAAGCATTCTTATGGCAAAGACCGAACATTACTATACTAAATTTGAACAAGGAAAATTCTATCACATTTATAACCGATCTATAGATAGGCAACCACTTTTTAAATCAGATGCTAATTATAGGTTTTCCTAAAAAAATTCGATCTATACCTTTCCAATGTTTTAGATGTATATGCATATTGTTTATTAGGGAATCATTTTCATCTGCTAATCCGGGTTAAAGAAAGTTTAAAGGCTAATGACCCAATTAGTGAATTTTCAGTGCATGATATTGTAAGCAAACAATTCAGAATATTTTTCCAATCATACGCATTGGCATTTAATATCCAGCATAAAAGAATAGGTACATTATTTCAAACGCCATTTAAACGTGCTCAGATAAACGACGAATCTTATTTTACAAGGCTTGTTTATTATATTCATTCTAATCCTCAAAAGCATAATCTTATTTCCGATTTCAGAGATTGGAAATGGAGTTCTTACGGTCGGATTTTACTTGAAGCCAATACTAAATTAAAGAAACATTATGTGTTGGATTGGTTTGGTGGAAAAGCAGGGTATCTAAAATTTCACTCTGACATTCAGGATATTATCATGTTTGATGAACTTTGACAGCCTTCTTTGCAATCTCTAGAAGATTATCAAAACCAATTCGATAAGCTTTGACAACCTTCAGGCCTCTTGTTGAGAAGGTTGTCAAAGCTACCTCAAAAACTGATGCCTCTTCAACAACAAATGCTTAGGTGTACCTATCGTTTGCGACCGATAAATTCCCGTATGGCCAGAAAATAAGTAAGCAGTAACACAGGTTAAGGCGATATAAATTCCCGATGAGGTACCAAATAGCTCTACGCCCATAAAAATACAAGCCAAAGGGGTGTTCGCTGCCCCTGCAAAAACAGCCACAAAGCCCATTCCTGCCAACAGTCCAAGAGGTAAGGGGATAAAGAAACTCAAAAAACTACCCAGTGTGGCCCCAATAAAGAAAAGTGGAGTAACTTCGCCGCCCTTAAACCCTGCACTCAGGGTAAATGCTGTTAAAAATAATTTGATCGCAAATGTATAATACGCTTCTTGTTGAACAAAGGATTCTGAAATAACCGGAATGCCCAAGCCGATATATCGTGTATTCCCGATCAGGTAAATAATGGCGATTAAAACTAATCCACCAATAAATGGCCTTAATGGTGGGTATTTGATTTTACTGAAAAGACTTGATAAGCTATGGTTTAAGGCCGAAAAAGATCTCGCCACCAGTCCAAATAATATTCCAGCACCTAAGGATAACAGTAAATTGATCGAATTCATTTCCGGCACCAGAGAAATGGAATAATGGGTATGCCCAACACCCCAGCTTTTGCAGGCATAATCGGCAATAATTGCAGTAATAAATGAAGGAAGAATGGAACTATAGGTTAAACTTCCAATAACGAAAACTTCCAATCCAAATACAGCGCCTGCCAATGGTGTCCCGAAAACAGAGGCAAAGCCAGCAGCGATCCCGCAGATGAGGATCACTTTTCGATCTCTGGCTTTAAGTTTAAACAGTTTCGTAAACTGATCGGCAAAGGCTCCTCCAATTTGCACAGCTGTACCCTCTCTTCCAGCCGAGCCGCCAAATAAATGGGTAATAATCGTGCCTGCAAAAATGAGTGGCGCCATAATCAGCGGAATCACATTTTTGGGCGATTGTAATTCCTCAATCAAGAGGTTGTTGCCCTTTACAACGGCTGCACCCCAGTAATGGTAAGCCAGGCCAATGAGTATACCGGCAATTGGTAAAAAGGCGATAATCCAGAGGTGTTGTTCACGGTAATTGGTTGCCCAGTTTAAAGTTTCTAAAAACAGGGCAGAGGCAGAGCCTATAATCCCACCCAATATTGCAGAAATCAACAGCCACTTTAATGTGCTAATTAAGAGTAATCCGAAGTCGAGTTTAATAAAATGTTTAATAGACAGAAGAAATCCTTCTGTTAGTTTTTTAACAGGCATTTGAATTCAATTTTAAATAAAAATCGTAGGAGTCATCAGCCTGTTTGGGCGGTTTTGGCGGTACTCCATCGCCATTGTCCCAAATGTATAAAATTTAGTTATTTGTTGCAAAATCTTTATCACCTTTGTGCAGCTAACTTTAAACCATGGATTTCACACCCGAAATAAAAGACAAATTACATCAACTGCAAGAAAAGTATACGGCAATGGGGCAAGATATGGCATCGTACCTCGATGGACTCTTATATGCCGATTTCTTAACCTATTGGGACTACATTCATTTGGATACTTTACTGAGCTTGCAGAATCCTAAAACACCAATTCCGGATGAAGAGATTTTCATCATGTACCATCAAATCACGGAACTTTATTTTAAGCTCGCACTGCATGAATGCAGGCAGATTGCTGAACATGAAAATTTAACCGCCGAGTTTTTTACTGCACGCGTAAAACGGATCAACGCTTATTTCAATGCCTTAACCACTTCTTTCGAGGTGATGGTTGATGGTATGGAGAAAGAGCAATTCCTGAAATTCCGCATGTCGTTATTGCCTGCCAGTGGGTTCCAATCTGGCCAGTACCGGATGATCGAGATCTGTGCTACAGATTTTATCCAATTGGTAGATAAAAGCAAACGCGAAGAACTAAGTACTGCAACAATAGCAGAACAATTCGAAAATATTTACTGGAAATTCGGTGCAACCGAGCTGTCTTCGGGTAAGCAAACTTTAACCTTAAAGCAATTTATTAAAAAGTATGCTGCTCAGTTTCTACAACTGGCTAAAGATCGCACTTTAACTAATTTTTCTGCTTTATACCATCAATTGCAAGCGAATGGAGCTGATGTTTCTGCCCTTGCAGAGGAGTTGCGCAAGTTAGATTTGTATGTAAATGTAGAATGGCCTTTATCGCACTACAAATCGGCCGTACGTTATTTGGAGAAAGATCCGGTTGATATTGCAGCAACAGGTGGAACCAACTGGCAAAAGTATCTGCCTCCGCGTTTTCAGAAGAGAATCTTTTATCCGTTCTTATGGACCGGTGAGCAAATGGAAGAGTGGGGTAAAGGTTGGGTGCTTAGTGTACTTRAAACACTCAAAAACAAAGATTAATATTACAAAAAGCTATTAAAAAAGCCTGTTTTTTCTTAATTTGCGCGAAATAATTAATGACAGAATGAGCGAACTATTGAATAAGAGAATGAGCGGTAAAACACTCAACCATTCGATCATTCACCCATTCAAAATTCAAATACAATGACCGAGACATTAGATATAAAAATCACCAAAGCAGCGCAAACACGTTTGGCTGTTACTGATTTTTCGCAATTACCGTTCGGTAAGGTTTTTACCGATCACATGTTTACTGCCGACTACGAAGATGGCGAATGGAAAAATTTACAGATTCTTCCTTATGGTCCAATTCCGATGAGCCCGGCAATTTCTGCACTTCATTACGGACAGGCGATTTTCGAAGGATTAAAGG
>NZ_JBFTQI010000632.1:0-5247 GCF_056398925.1 Pedobacter sp. 01T416_2 | reverse complement strand
ATCAGTTACGGTCAGGTTACCGCTATACAAAACATTCAGGGACGGAAAATTCAGAGCCTTAATGGTAAATGGAATTATATTGTTGATCCTTACGAAAACGGTTATTACGATTATCGTCACGATCCATTCGACCAGTCGAAAACCGGAACCGGAGGTTATTACGATGATAAAACTCAGAAAGACAAGTCAGAACTGATCGAGTATGATTTCGATCATTCGCCACAAATGAATGTTCCTGGCGATTGGAACTCGCAATCGGAAAAATTAGAGCTTTACGAAGGCAATGTCTGGCTGCGCAAAAAGTTTGATGCAAAACCAGAAAAAGGGAAAAAATATTTCGTGTATTTCGGTGCAGTAAATTACGAAGCCCATGTTTACCTCAACGGTAAAAAACTGGGGGTACACAAGGGCGGTTTTACACCTTTCCAGTTCGATGTAACCAGCAACTTAAAAATTGGCGAAAACTCCATTGTGCTTAAAGTTGATAATATCCGTAAACAGGATGAAATTCCAACTGTAAATACCGATTGGTGGAACTATGGCGGCATTACACGCGATGTTTACTTAGCCGAATTTCCTGAACATTTTATCAGTGACTATAAACTTCAGCTTGTTAAAGGAAGCAATAACTTATTAAATTTTTCGGTAAAACTTGCTGATGCAACCGTTGGACAGGAAATTATGCTTTCTATTCCAGAGCTGAAGCTCGAAAAGAAATACAAAACAGATAGCGAAGGTAAAATTGTAGATGAGTTTATCTGGAACAATTTAAGTTTATGGTCGCCAGAAACACCAAAATTATATGCGGTAAATATTAAAACCGATAAAGAAAATATCAACGATAAAATTGGTTTCAGAACCATTCAGGTTGATGGCGATAGTATCTTGTTAAACGGTAAATCTGTTTTTTTAAGAGGAATCTCACTACATGACGAAAACCCGCTTTTAGCTGGTCGTTTACGCTCAGAAGGCGATATGCGTATGATGTTGCAATGGGCAAAAGAAATGAACTGTAACTACGTTCGCCTGGCGCATTACCCGCATAACGAAGAAATGATTCGCCTTGCTGATGAAATGGGACTATTGGTTTGGGCTGAAGTTCMTGTTTACTGGACCATCAGCTGGACAAATCCGGCAACCTATGCCAATGCAAAAAAGCAATTGACTGATTTAATCGTACGAGATAAAAACAGGGCAAGTGTGATCGTCTGGTCTATTGGCAACGAAACCCCGTTAAGCGATGCCCGTTTGAGTTTTATGAGCAATTTGGCAGAAACTGCCCGCTCTTTGGATGATACCCGTTTAGTGGCTGCTGCTTTAGAAGTACACCGCGAGGGAAATAACATCATTTTAAACGATCCCCTGGGCGAAAAAATCGATCTGGTAAGTTTTAATGAATATGCTGGTTGGTACTGGGGAGGTAATCCATCCGAAATTACCAAATACAATTTCGATATTAAATATAAAAAACCTGTGGTAATTACTGAGTTTGGGGGCGATGCTTTGGGCGGTTTCCACGCCGATGAAAATACACGTTGGAGCGAAGAATACCAAGAGGCGTTGTACAAAAATCAGATTGCTATGTTAAGCAAAATTGGGGCTTTAAGAGGCATGACGCCATGGATTTTGACCGATTTCAGGTCACCAAGAAGACAACATCCTATTTATCAGAATTTCTGGAACCGTAAAGGCTTGATCAGCGAAACAGGTAAAAAAAAGTAGAAAGTCTGTTTTCGCTGAAAAACAAGGTTGTAGTAGTTACAGGTGCTACAGGTGTTTTGGGCGAGGCTTTTGTAAATGGATTATGTGCAGCTGGTGCTGTAATCGTTGTTATAGGAAGAAATGAAGACGCTGCAAAGCAAAGGGTTGCTGATGTAACAAACGCAGGAGGAAAAGCTATTTATATTATTGCTGATGTATTGGATGAGCAGAATCTGCTTAATGCGAATGAAATCATTATCAAAGAATTTGGTCGCATAGATGCGCTGATTAATGCAGCAGGTGGAAATGTGGCGGAAGCCGTTATTCAGCCCGGAAGTGATATTTTTGATCTTAATATTCCAGCCCTAAAACAAGCATTTGACCTCAATTTATTTGGAACTATTTTGCCTACACAGATTTTCGGTAAAGAAATCGCGAAAAATGGGGGTAGTATTGTGAATATTTCATCAGTTTCTGCTAATCAGGCCATTACACGCGTATTGGGTTACTCATTGGCCAAAACATCTATAGATTGTTATACCAAATGGATGGCTGTTGAATTAGCCAATCGTTATCAGGATAAAATCAGGATAAATGCCATTGTACCCGGCTTTTTTATTACTAACCAGAACAGGGCGTTATTAACCAATGAAGATGGTTCTTTGACTGCAAGAGGGCAGGCCATCATTTCTAAAACACCCTTTAAACGGTTTGGAGCGCCAGAAGAATTGATTGGCGCTTTAGTATATTTGCTAAGTGATGCCTCTAAATTTGTAAATGGACAGAATGTTACCGTGGATGGGGGATTTACAGCATTTTCTGGCGTTTAGATATCAATACAATCACATAATCAGTGTAATCTTAATCTGTGCAATCAAATACAATGAAGTATAAAAAATTAGAACAAACCTGGCGTTGGTATGGTCCGAACGATCCAGTTAGCCTACAAGATGTTAAACAAGCAGGAGCTACGGGCGTTGTAACCGCACTGCATCATATACCACATGGTGAAGTTTGGCCATTACATGATATTCAGGAAAGAAAAGCCATTATCGAGGCAGCAGGTTTAACCTGGTCGGTAGTAGAAAGTGTTCCCGTGCATGAAGCGATTAAAACGCGTAGGGCAGATGCAGGGCAGTATATCGAAAATTATAAAACCTCTTTGCGTAACCTGTCGGCCTGCGGAATTAAGACTGTGTGCTACAACTTTATGCCTGTTTTAGATTGGACACGTACACAATTGGACCTGGAAATGACCGATGGATCGAAAGCCCTTTATTTTAACTGGATCGATCTGGCCATTTTTGATCTCTATATTTTGAAGAGAGAAGGTGCAGAAGCAGATTATTCGCAATCTATTTTAGATAGGGCAGCAGCTAAACATGCTACTTTAACAGCGCAGGATTTAGTTGATCTTCGCATCAATGTATTAATGGGCATCCCGACCGAAAAAGAAATCGAGTTGGAGACTTTGCGTAATAGCATTAATGAATATAAAGCCATTGGAAGACAAGGATTAAAAGAAAATTTGAAATTTTTCTTGTTATCTATTGCTGATGTTTGTACAGAAGAAGGTATTAAAATGACCATCCATCCTGACGATCCCCCTTATGCTATTTTAGGTTTGCCAAGAATTGCGAGTACGCTCGAAGATTTTAATTATATTATTAAAGAAGTAGACCAGGCTTTTAACGGTGTTTGTTTCTGTACAGGCYCATTAGGTGCCGGAATGGGGAATAATGCTTTAGAGATCTTCAATGCAGTTAAGGAACGTGTTTATTTTGCGCATTTGCGTAACGTTAAAAAAGATGAGGACGGTAGTTTTTACGAAGCAGATCATTTAGGTGGTGATGTGAACATGTATGAAATCATGAAAGCCTTATCAGAAGAAAATGCTTTGCGCGATAAATCAATTCCTTTCCGCCCAGATCATGGCCACCAAATGTTGGATGATTTGGCCAAAGAAACCAACCCAGGTTATTCGGCGATAGGCAGATTAAGGGGTTTAGCCGAATTAAGAGGCTTAGAAATAGGCGTTACAGGGAATTACTAAACAATTTTCCTAGAGAAACACATTCGCTTTGTCATCCTGAGCGTAGTCGAAGGATCTTTTAGCGTTAATTTAACACATAAGCGCACAAATAAAACTTATTTATTTGTGCGCATTTTTTGTAATGGCTGAGCTTGCATCTGCCTTTCGCCAACCGACAAACACTTAGCGCTGATCCTTATTATCCATAAATACACACCAATTCCCGAAATTTTAACTCACCTTTGCTTGTGGCTTGAAATTTGAGTCTCTTAAAATTATGGAAAACAGCAATAACCCCAAGAAGAAGATCTTAACGCCTTCTGTTGTACATGATGATTTACCTGAGGTTAAGAAGCCTGAGCATTTACGGAAGGTGCCACTAAATCACGACAGTAGATTGCCAGAAAATCCTGAAAGAAATTATCACCATGAAGAATTAAAGAGTGTAACCGTCGGTCACGACAAAATTCGGCATGCCGATGATGATATTTGGAACGGAGAAGACGCGTAATTTAGATTTATCCTGTTTTTTGGATACTCGCTATGTACTTTTGGTACAGAATAGGGTGAAAAACAACGTTTTTTATGGGGTGAAATCAAATTTATTCCGCCCAAATTTAATTTTAATTGCTTCGTTCTTAAATACTTATTTGAAATAGAAAAAGTACCCTCTAAATAGTTTAAAATATATTTTTACATATTAAATAGAACTTCTATATTTGCAGCTCATTAAAAAATGAGCCTCGGTAGCTCAGCTGGATAGAGCGTCGGTTTTCTAAACCGAGGGTCAGGGGTTCGAGTCCCTTCCGGGGTACAGTCAATGGCTTTCAGATCATCTGAGAGCCATTTTTTATTTCACATGCTATACTGTTTTGTTTCGCATTTGGCGCGCAACTGGTGCGCTTGTTTAAAATTGTTTAATTAAATCAAAGTTATTTTGTTTGGTTTTCAATTCCAAATTATTCAGATCATTCCATCGTCAGCAAAACTGTAATAGCTGTTTTCGCTTATAATGATATGATCCCATACATTAATATCTAGCAACTTTCCACACTCRGCCAATCTATTTGTTAATTTAATGTCTGCATCACTCGGTTTAAGATCTTGACTTGGGTGGTTATGAGCCAATATAATTGATGAACAGTTAGCTTTTAAGGCAGTAGCAAACACTATCTTTGGATCAACATAAGTACCGCTAACACCACCCATTGAGATATCAACAAAACCAAGCACTCGGTTACTTCTATTAAGAAGCAAGATCTTAAATTCTTCGAGAAATGCGATCCTCCCCATATCCCATTGACTCTTTAAAAGCTGAAACGTTTGGTTTGATGAGGTAATCTTAGGGCGATCCGTGATATTGTAATCTGGTTTGTAGCTTACCTGCACTTCAGCTACTTTAAATTGTTCTTGTACCATAGTTGTATCTATTTAAATATGGCACATGTACCAAGCTTTCAACTCAACTAAATCAAGAAGCAACGGATATAAATAGCCAGTGTGGTGGCTATCTG
>NZ_JBFTQI010000631.1:0-3535 GCF_056398925.1 Pedobacter sp. 01T416_2 | reverse complement strand
ACAGTAAGGTGGATGCGCAGGGAGATACCTTAAAAACATCAGGAGTTAATATTGTTGAAMTGGTGAAAGAGGTTTATCTATGTTTTGATCATCAGGCAAAATCAAATAGGATCGATTATTCCTTTCATAGCTCTTCAGCGGCCATTCAAATTATTGCCGATAGGGAAAAGCTTGAGATTGTGATCTTTAATTTACTCTCAAATGCCTTTAAGTTTACGCCAGAGGGTGGAAAGATAGGGATAGACATAAAGGAAAATGATGCTGATGTTACTATAGAGGTGAAAGATTCGGGATGTGGCATCAGCCCTGAAGCACAGGAAAAGATTTTTAACAGATTTTATCAGGAACCTGCAAAAAACAGGTCGTTTGGAGGTGGTTTTGGAATAGGACTTTATTTGGTTAAAACCTTTGTAGAACTGCATGGGGGAAAGATAAACTGCCTTAGTGATGCACATTCCGGAACAACCTTCCATGTCCAGATCTTAAAAGGCGGAAATTATATCAGTTCTTCTACGATTGATACCGATGTCGAGCAAGATCCGGGATTTTTTAAAGCGCTTGATCAGCATGGACTGGAAATTGCCGTTGAGCAGCATGATGAACTGTTGCTTAACGATTTTGTTTCCGAAGAAAGAAAATCTATTCTTATTATCGATGATAATGAAGAGATTGCCAGTTACCTCCGTCAAATTTTTGCTAAGGAATATCACATTCTACAGGCCTGGAATGGAGAAAGTGGCTTATCGATTATACGTGAGCTTCTCCCTGATGTGGTAATCAGTGATGTAATGATGAATGGGATCGGGGGGATTGAACTTTGCCAGAAAGTAAAAGAAGACGAATCTATCTGCCATATTCCCATCGTACTACTCACCGCGAATACTTCTGAAGAAGTCAAATTAAAAGGTATTGAAAGCGGTGCGGATGATTTCATCAGTAAGCCATTCGATAAGAATCTGTTAATGGCCAGGATCGCGGGTATCCTCAGAAGCAAAAACAGCCTGCAGAACTATTTTTATAGTGAAATCACGCTGAATCCCAACAGCTTAAAAATATCCGCAGAATATAAAGACTTTTTAAAGAACTGTATCAGTATTGTTGAGCGGCATATTGATGACCCTGATTTTAATATCAAAACATTAGCCGAAGAATTGGGAATGTCCAGAGAGAATCTATATAAACGGATCAAATCCATTTCCGGACATTCATCCAATAGTTTCATACGTTTCATACGTTTGCGCAAAGCCGCCGAAATTTTTATTAGCACCGAAAATACCATTAGGCAAACCATGTACAGCGTTGGAATGAATGATATAAAATACTTTAGAGAACAATTCAAAAAAGTATTCCTGATGAACCCCTCGGAATACATCAAAAAATATAGAAGAGTCTTTTCAAAGACCGTTTCAGTCAACCAGGATCTTAAGCGTAAAAAAATATAACGGTACACTGTTAAGCCGCTCTCCCTATATTAACTTTTTTTCAACGGTAAGGTTAGCCAAGTCTGACGCATATTGTCCCTTATTTGTCAATCCAAAAGACACCCCCTCCGTTTGCCCCTCCAATTTTACCTGTTAGCCCCCCCTTTCTAGTTTGAAATAGGCTGAATTTAGTGAACATTATCAATACTGATCATTGAACTGTCGTTTCCTTTCTATCACGGGACTCCTGCTTTTAAAGGTTGGTATGATTATACTTTCTGACAGCAAATCCGCGATAATGAGTGGATGGCAGAAATTATTAAAAACCGATTATCAAATTATCAATAATTAAAGAAGGCAATATGACAATGAATAAACGGCTCATCAGGCATTCTTTTCGGCTGCTGAACGTCGACTACGTAAAACTCGGAAATAAGTGGAACTTCAGAAATGTAATCAGCCCGTATTATAGACTGTATTATATCGATGAAGGCGAAGGTGTAATATCCGGTCCGAACGGTTCACTTAGCCTAATTCCCGGTAATCTCTACCTCATTCCCAGTTTTACGCTCTGTAACCTCTATTGCGAACACTTTTTAAGCCAGTATTTTGTTCAGTTCTTTGAAGATTCGGCAGACGGGATATCGCTGTTTTCCAATTGCATGGAAAGTCTGCAGATTGAGGCAAACACTAACGATATCGCCAATTTTAAGCGACTCATCGCTATTAATCCGGGCAGAGGGATCAACAGGTCCAACGATCCAATGGTGTATGAAAAAGATATTTATTACAAGGAATACACCGAGCTGAATAACCTTCAGAGTATTGCTGTGCAATATGAAACACAGGGGATTATTTTTCAGTTGATATCCAGATTCTTAAAACCGGAAATATTTCATAAAGACAAGATTATTGCCAAGCCCTCTGCAGTGATGGATGCCATTGGTTATATACAGATCAATCTGCGGACACCGCTTAAAGTAAGTCATCTTGCGGACCGGGCAAATTTAAATACAGATTATTTTTCAAGGCTCTTTCACCGCTACACAGGTCAAAGCCCCGTGAACTATATCTTGCAAAAAAGAATAGAACGGGCCCAGTACCTCATTATTACCAGTAAAAAACAACAAGATGAAATTGCCGAATTAACTGGATTTGAAAATGTCCATTATTTCTCCAGGGTTTTTAAGAAGCTTACCGGACTAACACCAGGCGCTTACAAAACGCAGAATAAGACATTGAATTTTATTGATTGATCCCATGGGATTAATGCACATCAATTTCATGCTGAACATCATTTAATTTTCATTGAACAGCACATCAAAAATCGGAAAAGTATAAAAAGAAGTCTGTTTACAATAAATCATATCGCCTGATTAGATTTTATATTTGATCACATCATTAACCGGCTGTTATGGATGTATAACCAAATATTAAAGGCAACAGGTTTTGCCATTACACAATTAATTTTTTAATACCCACTGCGGATTTTTGAGTGATCTGATGAAGGTCATGGTCAGCCAGATGGATATAAAAGTACCAACTAACGCGACAATTATGAGAAAACTATTACCAGCCCCGTCTGCAACTTAAGGTAGGCCATTACAACCATTTCGTTTTTCTGTTTGAACCCTGTATGTCGGGGTATAAGGAACTGCTTTGACTCTTTTTTAGGCACTTCAAATGAAAAGCGACTATAACGAATTAAAGGTTCTGCTTAAGACAAAATTATGGTTTATAGCGCTTTCAGCACTGGTAAGCAGGTAAATGCAACCACAGGAGTATTAGATGGGGAATTTAAAGTGATCAAGGAAAGAATAGGCGCGCCGTTTCATCTTGCAATCAGCTGTCGGGCCCTTGGGAAAGGAATTTTACCGATCATTCCCAATTTAAAGAATACTGCTGGTAGTTGGGCATTGAACAGGCTATTTGGCGTATTCCACTTATTAAAAAACCAACCGATTAACCAAATATAAACTAAATGAACGTGAATGCTTTAATGAAGTATGTTGCTATGAAGCGACGAACAACGCCTTTTCTGGGATCGAAGAAGAGAACCAGAGTCAATCTGTTCTGCATACCTTTTTTGATTTTGGGCTTATCCAGTCCAGAGA
>NZ_JBFTQI010000630.1:0-3550 GCF_056398925.1 Pedobacter sp. 01T416_2 | reverse complement strand
TACCATAGCTGGGTGGTGAGTAAAGAGAACTTCCCTTCGTGTTTAAAAATTACAGCAAGAGATCATAAGAATGAAATTATGGCGTTAAGGCATGAAACTTTAGATGTACGCGGGGTACAGTTTCACCCAGAAAGTGTGCTAACGGAGTATGGGAAACAGATGATGGAAAACTGGTTAACCTCAACCCCCTAGTGCTTTATTCATCCGGTTGTCATCCTGAACTTGATTCAGGATCTTACTGGGATTAGTTAACTTTTAGATGCTGAAACAAATCCGATAGCTATTGGATCTGCATGACGGATAAGTGAAATGAACATATTAGATAAAATAGTATTACGTAAAAAAGAAGAAGTTGCTGCGGCAAAAGCTTTGGTTTCTGTACAGGGATTAGAAAATTCGGTGCATTTTAACCGAACACCTTATTCTTTTAAGGAGTTTCTATTGGCCGAAGACCGTACCGGCATTATTGCTGAGTTTAAGCGTCGTTCGCCATCAAAAGGTTTAATTAATGGCATTGCCGATGTTGCAGAGGTAACGCAGGCTTATAATGCCGCGGGTGCATCTGCGCTTTCGGTATTAACGGATGTAGATTTCTTTGGTGGTAAAACCGACGATATTCTGACAGCAAGAGCGGCAAACCATATTCCGATCTTAAGGAAGGATTTTATGATCGATGAGTATCAGATCCTGGAAGCGAAAGCCTGGGGTGCTGATATTATTCTATTGATCGCCTCAATATTAACCCCTCAACAGATTAACGATTTCGGAAAGTTTGCAAAAGACCTAGGTTTAAATGTGCTGTTAGAAGTGCACAACCTGGAAGAGTTGGAACGGAGCATCTGCCCGAATCTGGATGCTATTGGGGTAAACAATAGAAATCTGGGCGATTTTACGGTAGATATCCAGACTTCGTTCGATTTAGTAAATAAAATCCCGAATGAATTTTTAAAGATTTCGGAAAGTGCGATCAGTAATCCACAAACTATCCGTGAATTAAAAACCGCAGGTTTTAACGGATTTTTAATTGGCGAGAATTTTATGAAGACTGATAATCCAGGTGTTGCGATAAAAGAATTTGTAGCGCAGATATAGATCGGGTTTTATAGAAAAATCGTCATTTCGACCGCAGTGTTCCAAAGGAACTCCCTTGGAGTAGAAATCTTTAGATGGACTTGTTGTTAAAAGATTTCTCGGCTACGCTTTGCTGCGCTCGAAATGATGGAATAACGAAGCTTAATGGATTTACACGTTGGCAAATTCGTATATTTGCCTCAATTACATGGGAAAACAAAAAACATATGATACTGCCGTAGTGCAGGAAAGGGCAATTTTAGTTGGAGTGGTTACACCTGGCGAAAAAGAAGCCCAAACAAAAGAATATTTAGATGAGCTGGCTTTTTTGGTAGATACAGCTGGGGGAAAGGTAGAGAAGGTTTTTACACAGAAGATGCTTAAACCAGAGCGTGCTACATTTGTGGGTACGGGAAAACTGGAAGAGATAAAGGCGTATGTGAAGTCCGAAGAAATTGATGTGGTGGTTTTCGACGATGAATTATCGCCGTCGCAACTACGTAACATCGATCGCGAACTTGGAGTTAAGGTTTTAGATCGAAGCAATCTGATCCTGGATATTTTTGCCAACAGGGCCCAAACTGCACAAGCAAAAACACAGGTAGAACTGGCGCAATTACAATATGTTTTGCCACGCCTAACCGGTATGTGGACGCACTTAGAGCGCCAGAAAGGTGGTATCGGGATGCGTGGTCCGGGTGAAACGCAGATTGAGAGTGATAGACGTATTATTTTAAATAAAATCTCTTTGTTAAAAGAGCGTTTAAGAAACATAGACAGGCAAAACGAAACGCAGCGTAAAAACCGCGGTCAGTTAATTCGGGTAGCTTTGGTTGGCTATACCAATGTTGGTAAATCGACCATCATGAATATGCTGTCGAAATCGGAAGTATTTGCAGAAAATAAATTGTTTGCAACTTTAGATACGACTGTACGTAAGGTTGTGATCGAGAATTTACCTTTTTTACTTTCTGATACCGTTGGATTTATCCGCAAGCTGCCTCACCATTTGGTAGAATGTTTTAAATCTACTTTAGATGAAGTACGTGAAGCCGATTTGTTGATCCACGTGGTTGATGTTTCCCATCCTAACTTTGAAGATCAGATTAATACGGTTAACGAAACGTTGAAAGATATTGGTGCGATTGATAAGGATATGATTTTAGTTTTTAATAAGATTGATGCTTATGTTTCACCTGAAGTKGACGATGAAGAGGATGATGGTAAGCTGACTTTAGAAGACTTTAAGAAAAGCTGGATGAGTCACGATAAAGTACCTGTATTGTTTATATCGGCCACAGAAAAAGAAAACTTAGAAGAGTTTAAAACATTATTGTACGATAAGGTTAAAGCTGCGCACGTGGCAAGATACCCGTATGATAGTAATTTGTTATATTAGATTAAATTCCGTCATTGCGGTGCGAAAATAAACCTTGTAGGTTTTTAAAACCGATAAGGTTTCATCATAAAGGCGATAGATAAATACATTATGGAAAGTAAACGTCAGCAGAAATTTGCAGGAGTATTACAAGAGGAGTTAGCACAGGTTTTTCAGCGTGAAGGTGCTGCATTTTTGCCTAATACATTGGTAACGATTACCCGTGTTCGGGTTTCGCCAGATTTGGCAGTGGCTAAAGTTTACCTGAGTTTTTTTAATACCAATAACACCACGCTTTCTATCAATACAGTTAACGCACATTCGGGCGAAATCAGGTATAAACTGGGAAGCAGAATCCGCCATCAGGTTAGGGTGGTGCCAGAGCTTACTTTCTTTGTAGATGATACGAACGAGTATGTAGAGCGTATGGATCATCTTTTCGATAAAATTGCAAAAGAACCCAGACAGAAGGACGAAGACAGCGAATAATCTTTGTGAGGAAGCTAAGGGAACCCGTTAATTTCTTCACTCATTTTATACCGGCATTAATTGCAGTTCCGGCTGGCTATATATTGCTCCAAAAATGCAATACACCTATTGAATATACTGCTGCCTGGATTTATAGCATTGGCACTTTTATTCTTTTTGGTGTAAGTGCCATGTATCATGGTTATCCGGCTACCGATTATGGTGTACGTTTTTGGCAAAAATTCGATCATTGCTGCATTTACCTGATGATAGCAGGTTCTTACACGCCAACTGCTTTGCTGGTCTTTGATGACTGGTTACGTTGGAGTTTGTTCGCCATCGTATGGATTATCGCTATTATAGGTTGCCTGCTTAAAATCTTTAACCAATTAAAAAGCACGGCTATCTCATTGTCTATTTATATTTTAATGGGCTGCTTAATTGTGCCTTTGTTACAGAAAATGCTAGGTACGTTACCTATTGGTGCAATTTTCTGGTTGCTGTTTGGTGGCATTTTTTACATTGCCGGAACTTATTATTACGCAAAGGATAAACAGCTCTTCAGGTGGATGCACAGTCACGAACTTTGGCACCTGTTTGTAATTGGAGGGGCCTTATCTCACTATATTTATA
>NZ_JBFTQI010000629.1:0-3550 GCF_056398925.1 Pedobacter sp. 01T416_2 | reverse complement strand
AGTCTGGATAGATTGTCTCTTTTCTTATTTAAGGGGTATTTGCACCTGATTTATCTTCAAATTGCTTACTTCAGGCTTCCATCTGGATATTTATAAAACTTTTCATCTAACACACTCATCTTCTGACTTATTTTTTCATCGTAAAGTTCTTCAACGTTATTTTGCCTCAGCTTTTCGACGAATTCAGTTTCCCTTATGTTTCTTGGGTTTATCAGAGAGATTGCTTCTTCCAAGATAGCTGCCGTATTTGTTTTACCTGTTTTCTTTAAGAGTCTGAGTGTTTCGTAGCAGTTCTGCCCAGATGAATTGACGAAATATTGGTTTAAGCCTCCATTATTTACTTCCGTTTCAAATTCATCAATATTAGCTACCGGTATTATTTTATCCCGCTCAATTCTTTTCACTTGTTGCTTAACATTTTCATGCGAATCGACCTTGCTTTGAGTATTACAACTAGAGAATGCCGTAATGAATAATAATGCTTTAGTTATTGAAGTAAATTTCATGTTTTAGATAAAAAAATGTAATTAAACTGAAAGGCCTGAAGGTGAACTTTTTAACCCCTCTATTTTCATAAAAAAATTATCATACTGCAGGCATATTCTTTTTTCTGAGCAACAAATAACCAAATCCTGTAATTAAAACAAATACGATCAAAGAATTAATATGCAAAAAAGACGACTCATAAGCCATTCTCCAGGAAGAAACAGAATCTTTTTGGAGGCCGCTAATCCACAGCATTATATCACTAATAAATGTTGAGGATAATAACAATAACCCAAAAGCTAAACGCCAATACCTCGATTTCTGGAAATAGGTGAACCAAAGACTTTGTGTGGAAAGTAAATACACCAATAGCGGAAACACTGCCGGGAACCAATAAGGTCCGGTAAAGCGGTTTACGAACTCATATTGAACATAATCCCCACTTAGCCAGTCAGCACAGAAAATTACCGGGAATTGCAAAAAATATATAATACCAACAACTCTGATCAACCAAATAACAGACCTATCAAACTGCCCGATAAATTTATTTTTTCTAAAAAAGAATATTACGATACTCCAGCAAGCATAAATAAACATTTGCTCCTGCAAAATATAGCGCGGCAAAATAGAGTCAATCATTAATGAGCGTTAAATTTAGATAACACAAATTAAGTTATTTATTTGGTATTGATTAATATACGAGTATTTAAACTACTTCAATTCCCAAATGCTTATAAGGCTTCAGGATTGCATTATCAGAATCTGTTTCAGTAATAATTACATCTACATCGGTAACCGGGCAAACATAGTAAGACTCTACAGTATTTATTTTCTCGAGTGCGGATAGCGCGATGGTTTTTTGCGCCTGGTTAATCATGATGTTGTTAAGTTGGGCATCTTCATATATAATGGAGGTAATACCCATACTATAGTGCAAACTACAGATACCAAGCATACAAACATCGGCCCTGACCTTTCTAAAAGTATCGATAGTTTCTTGCCCCATGGTGGTAAATGCCGTTTTATGCAACCTTCCGCCGGCAAATATCACTTCGGCATTGGGGTGGTCTTCCAAAATATTGGCAACAGGAAAGCTATTGGTAATAATGGTGATTTTTAAATCTTTAGGCAATGCGGCAGCCAGTGCTACTACCGAGGTGCCACCATCGAAAAACACTACCTGACCATCTTTCAAAAACGCTAAGGCTTTGTTTGCAATAATCTGTTTGTGCTGCTGATTGTACTTTTCCCTATCCCGGTAATGCTGTGGAATAGGCGAATGGGCAATTGCGCCACCCCTAACCGCCCTGAGCAGCCCTTGCATATCGAGCTCCTTAATATCACGGCGAACCGTATCTTCTGATACGTTTAACAATGTGCTCAATTCGTTCAACCGCACCTTGGTGTCTTTTTCCAGGGTATTAATAATGATCTGTAGACGCTCTTCTTTTACCATACTACTGCAATATATTGCAAATATATAAATTTACTAGGATTATAATTTGCAATATATTGCAATATTAAATATTTTTGTTGCAAAATATAGCAAATCATGAGAAAAATAATAGGCATTGATATGGACGGCGTTCTCGCCGACATAGAAGACCATATACTTCAGACCTACCAGGCAGAAACAGGCATTTCGCTTACCCGCAACGATATAAAAGGCAAATCGGAAGAAGAACTTTTTCCGGATAGGGCTATGGTAATGAAGATCTGCAATAGAACAGGCTTTTTCAGAAACCTGCCGGTAATGGAAGGCGCTGTTGAAGCCGTAAAAAAATTAATGGAAGACTACGAGATCTATATCGTTTCAGCCGCCATGGAATTCCCCTTATCGCTCTTCGAAAAACGCGAGTGGCTTGCAGAGCACTTCCCTTTTATCAGCTGGAAGAATATCATCTTTTGTGGCGATAAGAGTATAATAGATACCGATTATTTAATTGACGACCATTGTAAAAACCTTGATTTTTGTAAGGGAAAAGCCTTAATGTTTACAGCATTTCACAATGTAGAAAAAGATCATCACCAAAGGATAAATCACTGGAACGAGGTATCAGCATTATTGAAGGAACTTGAAGAGACAAAACTTGAAATTGTCTAGTCAAACATTTAGCCTCTTCATATCCACATGCCAGGGATAAAAAAAGGATGTAGCCACTGGCTACATCCTCTATCTAAATTAACGCTCTCAACTAGAAGTTGATATAAGGCTCTCACCCCTTATGCCTACAATATTACGGCAGAAAGATTAAGATTTGATGAAGATTTTAATTTAAAGCAACAAAAATTATTAGTCACCTCCACAGCCACCGCAGCTACCGCAAGAACTTCCGCAGGATGAACCACAAGAACTGGCTCCGCCGCCGTATCCCCCTCTAACTGGTATATAAGCACTGGCAGGCTGAAACAAAATAAGCCTCCCTAAAAAGAGAGGCTTACGAATGTAATCTAAATCGTCCCGTTGATTTAATTTTTACTTACCCAAATTTAAATACAAATATGATGTTTAGTATATGCAATTTAAGGTTGTACATCAATATGTAAAAAGTGTATAATGTTATGTAAACATAGCGTTTAAAATGAGTATTCTTCGCACAGATCGACCTAACCCATTATGATCAACCGTTAACTACACCAGCTCTCTTACCAACTTACTGCGTATGCGGCTAAGGGTTTCCAAACGCATACCTAAATAACTGGCTATACACCTTAATGGTACTCTAGATATATCAAAAGAGTTTAGTTCCAAAAATTTCTCATAACGCCTTTCTGCCGAAGGGATTCTAGCTATTATGGCCCGTTCTGAGGCGGCATGATACTGGAGCGCTAAAATCTTTCTACCAATAACATTCGTTTCCTGATAACTAGCGTAAAGCTTATCAATCAATAAGTGTGGAATGGCAACCAATTCTGAATTTTCCAATGCCTGCAAATATTCAATTGAGGGCTGAACGTTTTCATCGGGATGTTGAATCGCTCCAATAAATTCGTTCCCTAAACTGATCCAAGTGGTAATCTCTTTATTACCATCTTTAATAAAACCTCTTACCAAGCCTGATAC
>NZ_JBFTQI010000628.1:0-3555 GCF_056398925.1 Pedobacter sp. 01T416_2 | reverse complement strand
GTGCCTGTAGAGATAAACTTATAGTAACAAGAAGTAGGAGAGTGTAGATTTTTTTCATCTGTCGTTTTTTTCAGAAACAATGATTTTATTTAAAAACGAATATATTGAATGATTCCTTGAATACAGGCGGTATAAACCTAATCTCTTGTAACATTTTGGGCATAAAAAAACCCTTTGAAATTAATCAAAGGGCCTCAAATTTAATTTTAATATTACCTTGCCACAGTTAATGCAAGTTCTTGTGTGCGGTTCCAGTTGCCGAAAGCTTTTTTAGCTGAAGCTTTGGCTGTATTTAATTCAACATCTCCGGCAATCGTTAAAAATGTTTTTTCTGGAGAAATCTGGCTGTAAAAGTTTTTAATATCTGCCAAGGTTAATGTATTAATCGAATTTTCATTTACCGTTTGGTCATAATCGTAATCCTGCAATTTTATACTGGCAATTAACTTAGCTTTAGCCGTATTAAAAGTTTTTTGGTCGAAGCTTGCATTTTGAATTACCGAGGCCATTGTTGCCAGGTCGTTCTCAAGATCTGCATTTAATGTAGCCAGCTTGCCGCTGTTATCCTTAAAGCTAATATTTGAGTTTTTACTTAGGTTTTCGTTTAACACGGCGTTTAACAGCTCCACTATGCCGTCTTTTTTGCCCTGAAAAGCCTTAGTATCTAATGTAAAGCTAGAATATGCCTTTGGCGAACGTTCGTTCTCTGAAATAATGATATTCATGCCATTCTTAAGTTTATAGCTAACAGGCTCTTTAAAGTTTTGAGCTTTCGCACTATAAACCGATAAGATACTTAATGCAGCGAATGCAATTGTTTTAATGTTGTTCATTTTATTTTTTTTATTTTTTATGGTTGATGATTTCTCTTTAGTGTATTATAAGTTTACTTCTGAATGGTTTTTTTGACTATATGTAGTCAGTGGAAAGGCAAAAATATTAGACGATTGGGGTAGTGCGCGCTTTGAAAATGGGGTATATTTTTTACAAATATATATTTTATTCATTTTGTTCATTATTTATTTGTGAAAATATTCTCCAGGTTATGCTGAGTTTTAATTGCAACGATAATCTGATCGTAATGAATCGTTTAATAGTTGATGATCATGTAATCGCCAGATATATCGTGAGCCGCCTTTTGCAGGTTGATCCGGCTTAAAAATTGATTGCTGAATGTACTTGTTTGACATAAAATGCTTTCAAACATTTATGTAATGAGTTTAGGTCGTAAACTGAGCGCGCGCCTACAGACTATTGAGGATGATGGTTTAACTTGCAGATCAATATAAGTATGGGTAAGGCTGATTACCATGATCCGCGAAAAGGATAAAAAAGAAGCAAAAGTGTTTTAAAACAATAATCGGTCTCTGCTAAAAATTTTTAGTTTATGCCGGTTGAAATTCATTAGGAGGCATACAGGTGATCAGATGCCGATTTTAAACGGATATCTTCAATAAAGTCTTTTATTTCCCTGATGGTTTCTTCTGGTTCGCTAATGTGCGGAAAATGCCCTGTGGCTTTCATTACAACCAAAAAATTCTCTGGTGTATTTTTATGGATAAATTCGCCGGCTGATAAAGGAGCCATAATATCGTTCGAACTTTGCAGGGTAAGGCTTGGCACACCGAGGTTTTTTAATTTGTCTCTATAATCGGCCTTAAAAGTTGCCATTGCAAAGGCCAGGGCCACGTTTGGGTCGGTAGCTTCAAAACATTCCTGTAAAAAGTCAGCTAATTCGGGTTTTAAGGGGGTATTCATTACTACCGGTGCCAATTGCTTGCTCCAGGCTACATAATCATCTGCTATGTGCTCAAATATAGTTTCAATATCTTCAATATTAAATCCACCTATATAATCACGATCATTTAAGTACCTCGGCGAAGGACCAATAAAAACTAATTTTTTAAATGCTTCTGGCATCTGTAATGCGGCAATCATGCCAATCATGCTGCTTACCGAGTGACCAACAAAAATAATGTTGTTTAAATCAAGCGCTTCTATAATATCGATTACATCACAGGCATATCCTTCGAGTGTAGCATATTTACGTTGGTCGTATTGGCTTAGGTCTGAATCGCCAGATCCAACATAATCAAATAGTATTACTTTGTAGTCATTGAGAAAAGCATCTGTAATAAATTTCCAAGAACTTTGCGCACAGCCAAAGCCATGGGCAAATACAATTACCTGACTACCTTCGCCAAGGATTTTAACGTTGTTTCTGATGAGAATAGGATGCAAGATATTTGGTTTAAAATTCTTACTTAAGTTAAGCAATGTTATTTATGTTTTTCTTAAAAAATAAATAATGAACACAATGCATTGCTGATTAGCGAATATTTTATGTTTTGCACTTAATTGTTATCTTGCGTTATATCTATACTAAAACGATTAAGTTGTATGAGAAACAGTATTTCTATATTATTGATAATATGCTTTTCRGCATGCTATGCGCAAAGCCAGGTAAACCTAAAATCATTTAAAACCAACGGTGCAACAGTTTCTTCCAGTCAAAAAGAACTCATGCTCACCTGGCCAGCTGGTAAAGGAACCCTAGGTAAAATGATTTTAGATCTTGATCGTACCAAACCATTGTTTAAAAGTTTGCTGTTAGGTAAGCAAGGCGCCTTAAAAGAAGTTGCTGCTCATCTTGACCCTGGATTTGTGCTGAGAATAGGTAAACGCACTTTAAGTCCAACCAGTGGGGGCTGGGATGTTTTTTTCGACCGGGTTCCAACCAGACCATATACCACAAACGTTGTAAAATTCAAAAAAGGGGCAGCCAGTGTTTCTACGAAGGGCTCGCAAACTGTGGTGCGAATAAATGGAGTTCAATGCGAAAACTTTAGCGGTGCTTTAGAAATAACACTTTACAATGGAAGCCCTTTGTTTAATGTGGCTGCAGTTGTATCAACCCCAAAAGATTCTACAGCCATTTTATACGATGCCGGATTGCTTAGCAAAAAAGATATCTGGTCTAATATCGCTTGGTCTGATGTAAAAGGAAATCTTCAGCGCGAAAAGGCAGCACAAGCAGATCCAAGTAAAAACTTGGAAGTAAAATACCGTACCGTTATCGGCGAAAATAATGGTGGAAGTTTGGCCGTTTTTCCTGCTCCGCATCAATACTTCTATCCCTTAGATGAAGCTTTTAACCTTAAATTTACCTGGAAAGGAAGCAACTATTTAAACTTAATCCCCGACTTTGGTATTGGGATCAGGCAGGATCCATTGGGCGATAAACGTTATGTGCCCTGGTTTAATGCACCACCAAATACCCAACAGCGTCTTAATTTTTTCTGTTTATTGAGCACTGGGAAGGCAGGAGCAGCATTGGATGAAGTTAAAAAGTTTACGCACAATGATACTTATGTGCCCTTGGCAGGTTATAAAACAATGGCTAGCCATTTCCATAATGAGTTTATTTCGGACGTAGTGCTGAGTGGAAAAGCCGTTCCGGAAAAGCCCGAATTTGTTGAGGTATTGAAAAAGGCGGGTTTAAATATTGTTAAGCTTGCCGAATTTCACGGACCAGGCCACCCTAAAGGACCAGAT
>NZ_JBFTQI010000627.1:0-3561 GCF_056398925.1 Pedobacter sp. 01T416_2 | reverse complement strand
CTGTAGAGGTAAATAAGCCAGTTCCCGATACGCAACAAATTTTGGTTAAAGTAAAGGCCGTTTCTATTAATCCTATCGACTGGAAGATTTTAATGGGTGAGGTGAAACTGATGTCGGGCAAGAAATTCCCAAAATCTGTCGGTTGCGACTTCTCCGGAACAATAGAAAGCACAGGTACGGGTGTTCAAAAATTTAAAGCAGGGGATGACGTGTTTGGCGTAATAGATCCTTTTAAAGATGGAGTTCTTGGAGAATATATTTTGGTGAATGAAAAGGAAATTGCTAAAAAGCCTGCGGATCTGTCATTTGAACAAGCTTCTGCAATACCAACGGTCGGCCAGTCCGCTTTACAGATGCTCACTAAAAACAAGGATAGTATAAAAGGGAAGGAGATTTTGATAAACGGCGCATCTGCCGGAGTAGGTATGTTTGCGATACAGATTGCTAAAAGCCGGGGAGCGATTGTAACGGCTGTTTCAAGCGCAAAAGGGCATCATTTGTTAAAGAAGTGGGGGAGTGATTATGTGATTGATTACAACAGAGAAAAAGTGACGGATTTAAAGAAGAAGTTTGATGTTATCATTGAACTATCTGCTAAATTATCTTTCAGTCAAGCTAAAAAATTAATGAAGCCTAAATCCACATATTTTACCGTTACCCCTTCGTTATGGAATTTCGTGCATTCGTTTTCAAATAACATGGTATCTCGAAAGAAATATGAAATTCTTTTGATGAAATCTGACACAGAAAGTTTAAACCGATTAGCAAATGATGCATTAAAAGGTTTTGATATCCACATCAGCAAAACTTACCCCATGTCAGCTTATAAGGAAGCTTATAAAACGATAATCAAAGAGGGGGCTTTAGGCAAAGTCGTTTTTAATATCGCATCTTAAAATACCAGTTTTAGCAAATTTTTTTGATATGCACGGCCTTATGAAACAATTCATAGAGCTTTATTTATTGGTGCAAACGTATTGCAAACAATCTCGCAGAAATACGCTAAAGCAGAAATAATGGTAAGAGAAACAGGAATCCGTATAACGATCTGATGCAAAAGTATAAAGAACTTAGCTCTATTCTATAATCCATTAAATCGTCTACCGCAGTTCTGCAAATAATAAAAAGAAAATGAAAAAATTACCATCAATAGCATTCGGTACCTGGTCATGGGGAACAGGTTCTGCAGGAGGCGACCAGGTTTTCGGCAACAACCTTAGCGCTGGCGATTTAAAGCAGGTGTTCGATACCGCAATGAAGGCAGGTTTTAACCTATGGGACACTGCAACCGCCTATGGTATGGGTTCATCCGAAACGATATTAGGAGCGTTTGTAAAACAATACCCACGTGAGGATCTCTTACTATCTACCAAGTTTACACCACAGATGGCTGGTTCTTCTGACAACMCTATCGAGGAAATGCTGAATAGCAGTTTTGAGCGTTTAGGAACGGACTATATAGACATTTACTGGATTCATAACCCTACTGACGTTAGTAAATTGACTCCCGAACTGATTCCACTGCTTAAAAGCGGAAAAATAAAAAGTGTTGGGGTATCTAACCATAACCTCGAAGAAATTATATTGGCCAATAGTATACTTGAAACCGCAGGTTTTAGTATTTCTGCCGTACAGAACCATTACAGTCTTCTATACCGTTCATCCGAAGATGCCGGGATCATCGACTATTGCAAATTACACAACATTACTTTCTTTGCTTATATGGTGCTTGAACAAGGCGCATTGTCTGGCAAATATAATACTCAAAATCCGCTTCCCGAAGGTAGCGCCAGAGCAAATACCTACAATAAAGTGCTTCCACAGGTAGAAGAATTAACCGATGTGATGAGAGAAATTGGTATCGGCAAAAATGCTTCCGTTGCCCAGGTTGCAATTGCATGGGCCATTGCTAAAAACACCTTACCCATTATTGGGATAACCAAAACTGCTCAAATTGAAGACGCTTTAAATGCCACTAAAATTAGGTTAACTCATCAGGAAATAGAAAGAATAGAAACCTTGGCAGCAAAAGCGGGCGTTGATACCCAGGGTGCCTGGGAAAAATCGATGATATAGTTGTCTACTAAAATAATCTACCTCAATAAATATTGAAATAAACGAAATGAATATAGAAAAAGATTCGAAAAAAGTCTTGTTTGTAGTAACAAGCTGTAATGTAAAAGGAGATACAGGTATCCCTACAGGATTTAACCTGAGCGAAGTTACCCATCCATTAGAAAAATTAGAAGCAAGTGGCGTTACAGTTGATATTGCATCTATCAAGGGTGGAGCAGCACCTTTAGATGGCTTAGAAGATTTCAACGATCAGGTTAATGCCAAATATTGGGCAGATATCAATTTTCGTGAAGCTATTGCAAATACTTTGAAATTAGATGATGTAAAAGCTTCAGACTATGAGGCCATATTTTTTGCGGGTGGGCATGGAACCATGTGGGATTTTGCCGATAGCCCCGCAATCTTAAAGTTAGTGCCGGAATTTTACGAATCTGGAAAAATTGTTTCGGCAGTTTGCCACGGCCCTGCAGCTTTGGTAAACGTAAAACTAAGCGATGGCTCCTATCTGATCTCGGGCAAAAATGTAGCTGGCTTTACCAATGGCGAAGAGGAAGAAGTACAATCAACCAAGGTAGTTCCGTTCCTGCTTCAGGATGCTTTAATTAACCATGGAGCTGTTTACAAGCATGCCCCTAACTGGAATAATAACATTGCTATTGATGGCAGGTTGATCACGGGCCAAAATCCGCAATCTGCCGCAAGCGTAGGCGAAGCAATTGTAAAAGCGTTTAAAATTAGCAATGCAGAAAAGACCGGGCCAAAACCTGCATTTTCAAGTGCTGATGTAAGTAGTGTTTCTCCTGCATTAGGTAAGTATATCGCCGAAAAACTGGTAGGTGAAGTTTGGGAGCGCCCAGGGTTATCAAAGCATGACCGCTGCATCGTTACTTTGTCATCCCTGATAGCAAGAAACCAAAGCAATGCCATGCCGCATTACTTTATCAAAGCGCTGAACAGTGGTATTACGCCAGGTGAACTTTCAGAAATTATCACACACCTTGCTTTCTATTCAGGGGTGCCCAATGCCATGTCGGCTGTTGCTGTTGCAAAAGATGTATTTGCAAATTATGGAATATTAGGGGCAGAATTACMTTCAACCAGCCCGCTGGCGCTTGATAAAAATGAGGCTTTACCGGGCGATGAGAACAGGGTAGCATTTATAGCGCAAAATATCGCCCCGATAGCCGAAGGTTTTGCTAAATATACCAATGAATTATTGTACGGCGAGGTTTGGCTCCGGGCAGGATTATCATCAAGAAGCAGAAGCCTGGCAACCGTAAGTGCAATGATTGCGGCTGGAGATATCCAATTTCTTGGCATGTATATGGGGCGGGCTGTTGAGCATGGCATTACACGCGGGGAAATGGGCGAAGCATTAACTCAACTGGCATTTTACGCAGGCTGGCCGAAACTCGTTTCTGCATCATTGGTTGTAAAAGAGGTATATGATGGCGCGGGTAAATAATCCGCTAGCTAATCTTAATC
>NZ_JBFTQI010000626.1:0-3581 GCF_056398925.1 Pedobacter sp. 01T416_2 | reverse complement strand
CATAAATTGTGGGTTTAATCTAGCTTTAAGTCTGGTTTTTAACCTTGATTTCTTGCCTTAAATTTGATCTCGTAGATTAAAAATGTATGTTTTTTTGTCGTTTTAAACCCCGAAATCTGTAATAATTTGAGCTTATAATGCAATTTCCTGACGATATTCGTGAATAATGGTGTTTTCGGTACACTTTATGGTAATTTTTGTTTTTGCGCTAAAAAGCGTGTCTAATGGCATTTAAATAAGGTTTTTTATGCTTTTAAGCTTTATCCTCTGGAAACTCGAAATTGATCACTTTTCCTCAGTTGCATAGGGAAAAGCAGGTTGAAAATTAGGTTTTTGATTTTAATTTTTACCGATATTTTTATGCTGATTAACCCTAAAATGCTTTATCTTTTTGTGCTACCTTGCCAGATTTTTATTGTGGTTAAAAACTATCCTGAACTGAATGTTGATGGATTTTAGACAAGCCATTTTGCTTCTATGTGATTTGACAACTCAGATTGTATAGAATTTATATAGAAAATACCTCATGTTTGGTGCGGGTTTAAAACGAGAATTTTGGTATTTTTATTTGTTTTTTATCGCTGTTTTCTGCCGCTTTAGATCGGCTTTTTTCGGTTGGGATTTTAGCCGCTTTAACTATCCGGTTTTGTGGGGTTTTAATTGTGAATTTTTGCTAATTGATGTCTTCGGTTTCTGCACTTTTTATTGACATATTTTTTGCCAAAATAAATTAATAATAAGCCTAGATGATGTTTGCAGTTTGGCTGCCATTTCTGATTTAAAATAAAGAATATTTTGACCAATTTTATATTCAGAATTTTTGTTTTACTAGCTCCAAATCTGCTGTTTAATTAAGGGTTTTTAGTTGACGACCGATTAAACATTTTCTATATGAAGTTCGTTGTTTATCAAGTTTAAGGGTTGCGTCTTGAACTTGTATTGCAGCATCCGATTTAAAGCTGTTTATATAAGCCTTGTTCGCGTCAGTCTGACCTTAATGCTGGATGATCTACCTTCTTCGTTTGCTGAAATATRCAATGGATAATGGTAAAATCCCACCTTGTAGTTCGCGAATTTTGAGTCAGAAATATTAACTCATCTCGATAATTTTTCGATAATTTTGAATGAAGATTCATCCCGCTTTTAGTATACTATTGTTGGAGCACTTTCTTCCTTCATGGAGATGTTCATGCTTGTGACCGATGCTTATTTTGATCTTTCACTTTCCGACAGATTGCATTCTTTAACCTGATTTTCCTCATTTGAAGCTACCGTTTTTGTTCCGATGGTTTGATTGAACTTGGCTACTTAGCTTGTCTCTGAAGCATTAGATTCCTAATGTTTTTGGATGGTTGTTCGCTGCTTTTAATTATAAGATTTTGAATCTCTATATAAAGCGAGCTGGAGGCTTTATGGTACTAAGTAAGCGTAGTGTTGACTAGTTTTGATAAGCTTCTTCATGGCGCTTTTAACTATTCTTTGTCAGGAAATTTAATGGAGAGAATTTTAGGCATTGCGCTGTTTAGAAAGGATTAGCCACCAGCAATAGGTACAACTAAAGCCGTTCATTCAGTTGGTATCATTTCTAAAGAAAATTAAATTTATATCGTTTGTGTTTACAGTTGATTCTTTCTCTTTTTATAGATCGGATAGAGAAAAATAGAGGCCAGGATAATGGTTGCACCAATATAAAATCCACCTGTCATTTGCTCTTTGTTTTGAAAGAAAACGAAGGCTAATACTATTCCGTATACAGGTTCCAAATTGGTGATTAATGCAACTCTAAAAGCCGATAAAGTTCTCATTACCGCAACACCTGCAACGTAAGCAACGGATGTACAAAGTGTGCCGAGAAGAATAAGATAGAACCAGTTTTTGGCACTTAAGTTGAATGCTGAGTGTAACAGTGTTCCATCATATAAACGGTACAACGTGATCCAGAAAAGTGCACCAACAAGCTCATAAAAACTGATAATGGAAGGTTCACTTTTTTGTACCAATGTAGAATTTATAGTTGAAAAAAGACTGGATGCGACTGCTGCTAGCAAACCAAAAATAATTCCTAAAGTATACTGGCCTTCAAATTTAAAGATCATATATATTCCTAGTATAATCAGTAAACCGATCAGAATATCGCCCATTTGTATCGGCTGTTTTTTAATCAGCGGTTCTAAAATTGCGGTAAATAAAGTAAAGGAAGAGAGGCAAACCAAGGTTACCGAAACAGTAGAAACCTTAATGGCATGAAAGAAAAATATCCAGTGAATGGCTACAATTCCTCCCGTTAAAAAGAATTGGATGAACTGTTTTTTAGTAATCTTAATGTTCTTTTTGGTGATTAAAAACCACGCAAAAAGTGTAGCTGCGGCAATCAATACCCGGTACCAGACCATGGGCACTGCATCGATAGAAATCAATTTACCGAGCACACCCGTAAAGCCCCAAACAAATACAGTAAGATGAAGGATGAGTAAATTCTTTTTGGTAACGTCCATCGCTATTTTGGTGCTTTTCTTAATAGGTAAAAACCTAATAAGCCAAAGAATAATGTAGGCATAATAACAGCCGCAAAAGGAGGTAATCCACCTTTGGTAGAAAACATCTGTGTGAACTGATTAAATACGATATAAGCGAAGCTAATGAAGATTCCGATACCTAACGATACACCGACACCTCCTCGTACTTTACGTGATGAGAGCGCTACACCGATCAGCGTTAATACGAATGCAGAAAGCGGGTGGAGGTAACGTTTGTATTTTTCAAACTGAAGATCGTTCATTACGCCCGTTCCGCGGATTTTTTCTTTCCTAATCTTATCGGAAAGTTCCTTCGTAGTTAAATTTTGCACCACATTGTCATATGCCGAAAAATCATCCGGACGCATATCCAAAATGGTATCTTTTAACTTCCCATTACCATAAATCATGGTTTCTTTCAATCCATCGATCTTACGGATAGAGTAGTTGTTTAACTGCCATTTGCGTTTAAGCGAATCCCATTTTATATTTTCGGCAACGATCTTTTTGGTGAGTACATCTCCACTAAAATTATCCAAAGAAAACCGGTATCCTGAATTCGTTTTGTTGTCGAAATTATCAATGTAGATATAGGTTTTGTCATCCAGTTTCATATGGATGTTTGATTTTGTGGAAGGATCATTACGTTTTACATACGTATTCTCGAAGCTATTTTTTAAGGTATTGGTATAAGGAAGGATGTATAGATTTGAAAGTAAGTTGGCTGAGAAAATAATCGTAGCCGACACCAGGTAAGGAAATAAAAAACGGTTAAAACTCACCCCACCGCTTAAAATTGGTACAATTTCAGTCTGATCGGCCATTTTTGCGGTAAAGAAAATTACCGCAATAAAATTGATCAGCGGTGAAAGCATATTCACATAAAAAGGAATAGAGCCTGCGTAATATTTAGAGAGGATTCCCCAAAAACTCAGGCCACTTTTCATAAAATCATCCATCTTTTCCGACAGGTCGAACACTACAATAATGATCACAAAAATGGCCAGCGTATAAATAAATGTACCCAGGTATTTCCCGATAATATACTGATCGATGATTTTTATC
>NZ_JBFTQI010000625.1:0-3587 GCF_056398925.1 Pedobacter sp. 01T416_2 | reverse complement strand
CTTATCAACGATCTGAACTGAAGGGTTTTTAGTTTTATCACGTGTATCGATAATTACTTTTTCACGGTGACCAGTTTGCTCATCTGATTCTTCACGGAAGGTTACACCTTCAATAATGGCATCAAATTGTGCTTTACCGGCAAATTCTGATAGAATAACCGCGTTGTACGGATCCCACGAACAGATTTTATCACCTTTAGAAAGTTTATCACCTTCTTTTACGAACAAGAATGCACCGTAAGGAATGTTATTGGTTACAATGATACGTCCGGTTCCTGGCTCAACAATTTTGAACTCACCTGAACGGCCCAATACCACCTGAACTGTTCCTTCTTCTGTTTGTGTATCTACAGTACGGATATTTTCGAATTCGATTACACCATCAAACTTAGCTACGATGTTAGATTCTGCAGCAATGTTTGATGCAGTACCACCCACGTGGAAAGTACGAAGTGTTAACTGTGTACCCGGCTCACCGATTGACTGTGCTGCAATTACACCAACTGCCTCACCTCTCTGAACACGTTTACCAGATGCTAAGTTACGGCCATAACATAATGCACAAACACCACGTTTAGATTCGCAAGTTAGTACTGAACGGATCTCGATACCTTCTAGTGGAGATTCTTCGATCAATTTAGCTACATCTTCGTTAATATCTTCTCCAGCACCCACCAATAAAGTGTTATCCAATGGATTGTACACATCATGTAGTGAAGTACGGCCTAAAATCCTGTCGTATAATGGCTCAACGATATCTTCCTGATCTTTTAAAGCGGTAGTATACATACCTCTTAAAGTACCACAATCGTTATCGTTAACAATCATATCCTGCGCCACATCATGTAAACGACGGGTTAAGTAACCCGCATCCGCCGTTTTTAACGCCGTATCCGCCAAACCTTTACGTGCACCGTGAGTAGAGATAAAGTACTCTAATACCGATAAACCTTCTTTAAAGTTTGATAAGATCGGGTTTTCGATGATATCGCCACCTGAACCTGATTTTTGAGGTTTCGCCATCAAACCACGCATTCCGCAAAGCTGACGAATCTGCTCTTTAGATCCACGTGCACCTGAATCAAGCATCATGTAAACCGAGTTAAAACCTTGGTTATCTGACGATAACTGAGTCATAACGAATGTAGTTAACCTGTTGTTGATACGGGTCCAGATATCAATAATCTGGTTGTAACGTTCGTTGTTGGTAATGAAACCCATGTTATAGTTGTTTCTTACCTCTTCAACTTCAGCTGCTGCCTGTTCTAATAAAGTATGTTTTTCTACCGGAATGTTTACGTCTTGTAAGTTGAACGATAAACCTCCCTGGAATGCCATACGGAATCCTAATTCTTTGATATCATCTAAGAATTGAGAAGCACGGGCCATACCAGTCATTTTCACTACTTCACCAATAATATCTCTTAAAGATTTTTTGGTTAATAATTCATTGATATAACCAACTTCTTCAGGGACCATTTGGTTGAACAATACTCTACCTACAGTGGTTTCAGTTAATTTATTAACGATAGAACCATCGCCTTGTTTAACATTTACCCTTACTTTGATAAATGCATGCAAGTCTAATTCTTTCTCGTTATAAGCAATGATAACTTCTTCCGGAGAATAGAAATTCGAATCCTGTCCTTTTACAACTCTGGTTTCATCTGTTCTACGGCCTTTAGTAATATAATAAAGACCCAAAACCATATCCTGTGATGGTACTGTAATTGGCGTACCGTTTGCAGGGTTTAAGATATTGTGTGCGGCCAACATTAATACTTGGGCTTCCAAAATTGCTGCATTACCTAAAGGTAAGTGGACAGCCATCTGGTCACCATCAAAATCGGCGTTGAACGCAGTACAAACTAGTGGGTGTAACTGGATTGCTTTTCCTTCAATTAATTTTGGCTGGAAAGCCTGAATACCTAGTCTGTGTAGCGTAGGTGCACGGTTTAATAATACCGGGTGACCTTTTAATACATTTTCTAAAATATCCCAAACTAATGGATCTTTTCTATCAACGATTTTCTTAGCAGATTTAACTGTTTTTACTACACCACGCTCAATCATCTTACGAATAATGAATGGTTTGTAAAGCTCAGCAGCCATATCTTTCGGAATACCGCACTCGTGCAATTTAAGGCTAGGCCCTACAACAATTACCGAACGAGCTGAATAATCCACACGTTTACCTAATAAATTCTGACGGAAACGACCTTGTTTACCTTTCAGGATATCTGAAAGTGATTTCAAAGCACGGTTACCTTCAGTTTTTACCGCGTTAACTTTACGTGAGTTATCGAATAACGAATCTACAGCTTCCTGCAACATACGTTTCTCGTTACGTAAAATTACCTCTGGTGCTTTAATCTCGATCAAACGTTTTAAACGGTTGTTACGGATAATTACACGGCGGTATAAATCATTTAAATCGGAAGTAGCGAAACGGCCACCTTCTAATGGCACTAACGGACGTAATTCTGGTGGAATAACCGGAACGATTTTAACAATCATCCACTCAGGGCGATTCTCGATACGTGTATTAGCTCCACGGAAAGCTTCAACAACCTGAAGACGTTTTAAAGCCTCATTTTTACGTTGCTGAGAAGTTTCGTTAGCTGCCTGGTGACGTAAATCATAAGATAAAGTATCTAAATCAATACGTTTTAATAAATCTTCTAATGCTTCAGCACCCATTTTGGCGATGAATTTATTAGGATCTTTATCGTCTAAGTATTGGTTTTCTTTAGGTAATTTATCTAAGATATCTAAATATTCTTCTTCCGTTAAGAAGTCCATATAGTTGATACCTTCTTCAGCCATTAAGCCTGATTGAATAACTACGTAACGCTCGTAATAGATAATTAAATCTAATTTTTTAGTAGGTAAACCTAATAAATAACCGATTTTGTTTGGTAAAGAGCGGAAGTACCAGATGTGTGCAACAGGAACCACTAAAGCAATGTGTCCCATACGCTCACGACGTACTTTTTTCTCCGTTACTTCAACACCACAACGATCGCAAACAATACCTTTATAACGGATACGTTTGTATTTACCGCAATGACATTCGTAATCTTTTACCGGACCAAAAATACGCTCACAGAACAAACCATCACGCTCAGGTTTGTAAGTACGGTAGTTAATGGTTTCTGGTTTCAACACCTCACCGCTTGAGCGTTCCAAAATAATTTCTGGAGACGATAAGCTAATCGTGATTGATGTGAAATTGCTTTTTAATTTATTATCCTTTTTGTAAGACATATCTTTTTGTTTTTAGTAGCAAGTACTTAGTATCAAGTATCGAGATTGAATTAACCTTCTTGATACTCGATACTTTATACTTAATACTTAGTCTAACGTAATATCTAAACCTAATCCGCGTAACTCATGTACCAATACGTTGAACGATTCTGGTACACCTGGTGTTGGTAGGTTCTCACCTTTAACAATGGCTTCGTAAGTTTTGGCTCTTCCGATTACATCATCCGATTTAACGGTTAAGATCTCCTGAAGAATATTAGCTGCACCGAATGCCTCACGGTTAAGATCTCCTGAAGAATATTAGCTGCACCGAATGCCTC
>NZ_JBFTQI010000624.1:0-3591 GCF_056398925.1 Pedobacter sp. 01T416_2 | reverse complement strand
CCCTTATTATGAACCTTGCCTTATTTTACAGGACATCTCTTGTAATCATTCCTTTGTCTGGTTTTTTCAAGCCAGATCCGATATTACTTAACAGATACGCAGAACAAAATTCATTTGGAAAGAAATGAGCAGGCATGGTATTGATAAAGGAAAAACAAACCATTAAACAATAGGAGGATAGCATATAAGAATTTTATAAACTAAACTATATAAAAACGGGGAAACACAAATGTATCTCCCCTGGATTAAATCATCGAAACAGGTCTTCAATTGGCGTTGGCACCTGAATCAATTTACCACTTAACCCTAAACAAAAGTATGCAAAAATTTGAAGAAGTCAGGTGGCCCTATGGGTCGGCTTCGCAAKTCTCGTTACCAGTTTTCGGGCAGGAAAAGCCTGTTCGATCCAGATTATCAGTCCGTTCCTTACGCACCTTGCGCCATTTAGGAATGTTGATTATCGCTCAATTTATTTTTTCAATTGCGGTTAAAGCACAAACCGTACCGCTCATTAACTCTACCCTCAGCGGTTTGGTTACCGATTCGAAAACTAAAGAGCCAATCCCAGGTGTAGTGATCCGCATTAACGGAACTACCCACTCTGCAGCAACCGATAATGAAGGCAAATTTAGGTTCGTAACCGGACAGAAGTTTCCTTATACCCTAACAGTAAGTTACATTGGTTATAAAACCATCGAAATCATAGCAAATGGAAGTCCGATTGAAATTAAACTAGAAGAAGCTGCCAACCAACTTGATAATGTGGTGGTAGTGGGTTATGGCACGCAGAAGCGAAGCGACATTACAGGTTCCGTTTCTTCCATTTCTAAGTCGGCATTGAAACAACCCTTAAGTTCGGTAGATCAATTGTTAAAGGGTGCTGCTGCCGGTGTGCAGGTTACCCAAACATCCGGTCAGCCGGGTGGTGGCGTAAGTATCCGTGTAAGGGGCGGAAGTTCTGTACAAGGCGGAAATGAACCTTTATATGTAGTTGATGGATTTCCTTTGTACAATAGTTCGGCTTCGGCAGGCACGTTGAGTGGTACGCCACTTAATCCCTTGGCCAGTATTAATCCTTCTGACATTGAAACGGTTGATATTCTAAAAGACGCTTCTGCAACGGCTATTTATGGTTCGAGGGGAGCTAATGGTGTCGTGATCATCACCACCAAAAAAGGAAAAGCAGATCGTAGTGCGGTTACCTATGAAGGAAGTTATGGTACGCAATCGTTAAGAAAGAAGTTAGACCTCTTAAATGCACACGATTTTGCTTTGCTCCGGAACGATGCTTTGTACGATACCGACCCAACCAAAGGCCGTTTCCAGTATTTGAGTCAGGCGCAGATTGATCAGTTAGGAGCGGGAACAGACTGGCAGGCTGAAGCATTCGAACGTGCACCAACACAAAACAATCAACTCACCATCAGTGGCGGTAACCCAAAAACACGTTATCTCATTTCGGGGAATTACTTTGATCAGGACGGTATTTTAAAGAACACCGATTATTCGAGGATCAGTATCAGGGCCAATGTAGATGCCCAGCCTTTCGAAAAATTTAAAGTAAGTGCAAGTATTACCGGAAGTAAGGCCGATGCCAATGTATCTCCCTCGGGGATCATCAATGGCCTGTTGATTATGCCTGCTACTGCTTCCATTTACGATGCTTCTGGTGCTTACACCCTCCGTAATCCTTTCGAAAATATATTTGCCAACCCTATTGCCTCATTAAAAGAGCAAATTAATAAATCAACCACCAATAAATTTTTGGGAACAGCATTTGGAGAATACACTATTATTGAAGGACTGAATTTAAAAGTATTGCTTGGTGCTGATGTAAATAGTGTAAATGAGAAGAATTATATCCCATCAACCATTTATGAAGGAAGTACCATTGGTGGTTCTGCCGGAAAGGGAACTTATAATTCCTATTCCTGGTTAAATGAGAATACCCTTTCATACAATAAAGCTTTTGGTAAACATGCTTTAGATGCTGTAATCGGTTTTACGCAACAGGAATTTTCCAGTGAAACCACCAGGGCAAATGCCCAGAAGTTTGTAACCGACGATTTAACCTTTAACAGCTTACAAAGTGGTGCAACCTTGGTAGCGCCTTATTCTGATGCCACGAGATGGGTATTACATTCTTACCTGGCCAGGGTAAATTACAGTTTCGATAACCGTTATTTCTTAACCTCGAGCATCCGTGCCGATGGTTCTTCCCGTTTTGGGAAAGGAAACAAATGGGGTTACTTCCCTTCGGCAGCAGCTTCATGGAAAATCAGTAATGAGAAATTTTTCGAGTCCTTACAAAAAACAATCAGTGAGCTTAAGGTCCGTGCCAGTTTCGGTACAACAGGAAACCTGGAGATTGGTCAATACCAGTCTTTGGCAACTTTATACAGTCTCAACTATGTTTTTGGTGGCACCACCGCCATGGGTTTTGCACCTAACCGCATTGCGAACGATAAACTGGGCTGGGAAACTACCCATCAATACGATGCTGGCCTGGATATCGGCTTTTTTAACAACCGCGTCCAATTAACGTTAGATGGTTATTACAAGAAAACCAAAGATTTATTATTAAATGTAGAGATCCCCTGGACAACTGGTTATGGTACATCGCTACAGAATTATGGATCGGTATTGAATAAAGGATTTGAAATTGGCCTGAATACCCGCAACCTTACCGGCGCATTTATCTGGAATACCAATTTAAACTTTTCTGTTAACCGGAATGAAGTGCTGAGTATTGGTAATGGCGCACAGTCGTACATCAGCGGGAACTACATTGTAAAAGTTGGCGAACCCTTAGGCAGCTTTTATGGTAATGTAACCGATGGAATCCTGCAAACTGGTGAAGAAGTTACTAAAGGTAAATATACGGGTAGCGCCGTGCCAAAACCTGGCGATAGATTGTACAAAGATATTAATGGCGATGGTTTGTTTACAACCGCTGCAGATAAAGCCATTATTGGCAATGCACAACCCGATTTCATTTTTGGCGTAACCAATAATTTTGAATATAAAGGTTTCGATCTGTTAATATTTATACAAGGCTCGTATGGCAACAGTATTTTAAACTCGAATATGCAAACCCTGGAGCTGTTTACCGGGCAGCAAAATGCCTCAGCTACCGCTTTAAACCGGTGGACACCAAGTAATCCAAGTCAAACCATTCCAAGGGCCAAATTAGATCCTGCACCTGTGTTTTCCGATCGTTTTATCGAAAGCGGTTCTTTCTTAAGGTTAAAAGATGTATCACTGGGTTATACCTTGCCAAAAAAGATCGCTGCTAAGGCAAAGTTATCAAATGTATATTTCTATGTAGCCGGGCAGAACCTCCTTACCTGGACAAACTATTCAGGCTTCGATCCCGAAATTACCTCTGGAAGTAATGTATCGCCAGGAACTGATGCCGGGATTTACCCCATCGCCAGATCGGTTAGGGCTGGCTTAAGATTAACATTTTAATCTATATCGCAATGAAAAAGATAAACTTAATATATGCATCCATTTTAGCAGTAGCACTTTCGGCCTGCTCCAAGCTAGAAGAAGATCCCGATGCTGTGCTTGTTACTGCACAGTTTTACC
>NZ_JBFTQI010000623.1:0-3599 GCF_056398925.1 Pedobacter sp. 01T416_2 | reverse complement strand
CGTCTAAAGCCAATGCAGAACCTGCACCTGCCATACCAATTTGTTTCTGTCCTTGTAAATTAACCTGGAAACCCTGCCCCAAAACCCAAAGTGGGGCAGAAAGTAATGCGCTCAATAAAAATTTTTTCATATATAAATGGTTATACACAAATATATACTATGCTAACATAGCAAACAAACATTTGTTTGTAAGATTTTGAATAGTCTTACGCTTGAGCGGTTGGCCCGCCGAAGCCCATAGGAAAAGGTGGTTCTTCTTGAGTTTTAATACGCCCGTTTACGGCTTCGAATTTCTGAATATTATCTTCCAATGCTGCTAATAAACGCTTTGCGTGTTCTGGAGTTAAGATAATTCTTGATTTAACTTTTGCCTTCGGAATTCCCGGCATTACACGGATAAAATCTAATACAAATTCTGTATTAGAGTGGGTAATGATGGCTAAGTTAGAAAAAATTCCTTCAGCGATTTCTTCCGATAACTCTATATTTAATTGATTCTCGTTTTGTTGTTCTTCCATAATAGCTCAAAAATAAAAAATTCCACTGCTTAAGCGGAATTTAAAACATAATGTTTGAAATAAAATTAAATTTTATGGCGCTTTAAATGTTATTTCTCTAAAAAATCTAACACAGCAATAGCTAATGCTTTTTTTATTGCCTGCAATAGCCATTGCTTTACTTGTATATATTTTGCCGAAATTCACAATGCACCAGGCAGATCATCAACCCCACAAAAAAGTATTTGGCTTCATCTATTATTTGTTTAGCATCGGTTTTACGCGTTTTAAAATTTCATCAGCAGTAACCGTTGATAAAGATTTTAAGTTGAAATTTTCTAAAGCTTTATTCAATTCCTCAAGTGCTGCTGTATTCTTATTTTTGGTATAAAGTGCCTGCAGTTGCTTAATTTTCTCAAAATCCTGTCCACCTTCAATCAATTTTTCAAACCTGACCGATGTTAATGGTCCGGGATAAACCTGATAAGTATCGCCAGCGGGCCAAGCTGTAAAACGCGTATCGGTTAAAGGATTTTTGGTCCAGCTGTTATATGCCCAACGCAAATAACCGTCCATATTTTTATTGGCGGTATACCAACCCATCCATACCTGTTCTGCAGGCGAAGAGAAACTGAATGCATTTGGGTAAGGTTCGGTACAGCAAGTATACCAGGTGCTGGTTTTACCTTGCTCGTTACGTTTTTGCAACACATCAGCCGGAAATTCCCATTTTGAAGCAATGCAATAATTATCGATATCTTTTTCGATTTCCTGATGGTATTCACCAGCTAAAGCAAGTTTCCATTTCGGATCAACACTTTTTAATAGTTTAATTACAGCCTGCATAGCTTTCATCGGGCGCTCATCCATAGCGATATATGTCTTCTCGAACCAGTTCTTAGCTTTTAAATGTTTGGTGAAATCGGTAAGCATGTTCTTCCAAAATGCATCATAAGCAGGTGTTCCAATAGCTTCTGTAAAAACAACCTCTTTTTGTGCAGTTTCATCCCAATAGGTAAAAGCAATTTTCCACGGCACCATACTGTAGCAATTAATGCGTTGATTTATACCAGTGGTCATTACAAAAGCAATGTATCTATCAAATAGGCTATAATCGTAAAGCCAACTGCCATCTTTTTTCTTTATCCATTTGATTAAACTTGGATAATCATCGTAGGTTTGATGCCCCCAGGGTTCATTTACAATACTTGCTGTAATTGTTTTCTGTCCGGCATTGGCCAACATTGTATAATATGGTTTCATTAATACAAAATGTTCGTCGCTCCATAATTTTACGTTATGCGCCCGGGCAATAGCAGCGGGATGCTGCCATAAATCTAAATCGTATTTCCACTCACTTGGAGGTGGTAAAGTTTTATCGAGTACTTTGATTTTAATGGGCAAATTGTATTCCTTTTCCCCTTTAATTTTGACTGTTCCAGCGTAACTTCCGGCTTTTACATTAACAGGAACTTTTATACTTAACCAAACTGGTTGTGTATTTTTAGTATTAATGCTGATCGTATTAAGTTTGGTATCGATCAGGTCTGCTACATATGATGAATCAAAATCTGCAGCTTTACGGTAGCCACAGCCATCTCTAAACTCGTCGGTAATTACATATTTAATTATACCTGAAGTAATGTTTTCTTTTTTTATGCTATTGCCTTGTTGATCTTTGAGATCAGAAACCTGAATACTGATGTTGATATGCTTAGCTTTTGTCCAAAGCAACAGCTGGGTATGTACTTTTTCTCCTTTCCAGGCAGCAGTATTCCATGTATTTTGAATTGAAATGGCTGGAGGTATATCTTTTGCAAACCTGAGGTTACTATTAGCAAAGCTAATATTTAAACCTTCAGAGGTATTATTCCACTCCTTATTTATAGTTTCGCTATCTGGCAATTTTGCTTTTTGTAAGGCCAGACTAACATCCTGAGCTGCGCTTGTTAAACCCAAGCCCATGATTAATATCACAGATAAAAACTTCATAAACCTAAGTTAATCAAACCTAACAGAATAAGATTAAGTGATTAAGAAGGTGCCTCTACGCAAACGTTTGACGGACCGTAACAAAATAGATAGATTCTTTCATAAAACAAAAAAGCCCTCTGAATAAAAATTCAGAGGGCTTATAATTACTATTAAAATCTAAGCTTCTACTTCTTCTTGTTTCGAAGCTAATAATTTATCGTATTCTTCTTGTGAACCAACGATGATTCTTTCGTAACCACGTACACCAGTACCTGAAGGGATTAAGTGACCAACGATCACGTTTTCTTTCAAGCCTAACATATTATCGCGTTTACCTGCAATAGCTGCCTCATTTAATACTTTCGTAGTTTCCTGGAACGAAGCTGCAGAAATGAACGATTTAGTACCTAATGATGCACGTGTAATACCTTGTAAGATAGAACTTGCAGTTGCTGGTCTTGCATCTCTAACCGTGATCTGTTTTAAATCTTTACGTTTCAATTGAGAATTTTCGTCTCTTAATCTACGCAATGAAACAATCTGACCTGGTTTGAAATCTGTAGAATCACCTGCATCTTCAACCACTTTCTTGTCGTACATCGCATCGTTCTCGTCGGCAAAATCCCAACGGTCAACAGCATTGTTTTCTAAGAAAATAGTATCACCTGGATCTTCAATGTGAACTTTCTGCATCATCTGGTGAACAATTACCTCGAAGTGCTTATCGTTAATTTTCACACCTTGTAAACGGTAAACCTCTTGAATACCATTTACCAGGTATTCTTGAACCGCTGCAGGGCCTTTAATTGATAAGATATCCGCAGGAGAAATTGAACCATCTGATAAAGGCATACCTGCTTTTACAAAGTCGTTATCCTGAACAAGGATGTGTTTCGACAATGGAACCAAGTATTTTTTAACTTCACCATCTTTCGATTCGATTGTAATTTCACGGTTACCACGTTTAACGCCACCTAAAGTTACCACACCATCAATCTCAGTTACTACAGCTGGGTTAGATGGGTTACGCGCCTCAAATAATTCCGTTACACGAGGTAAACCACCTGTAATATCTCGGGTTTTACCAGTTGCACGAGGAATCTTAGCGATAATCTGACCAGTTTGGAT